>JAJAZH010000288.1 GCA_026785815.1 Ramlibacter sp.
ATGTTGAATACGCCGGGCTTGCGGATGATCTGCACGCTCTCGTTGAGCGCGTCGTCGGTCTCCGGCGCCTGGGCCCAGGCCAGCCCGGCGCAACACAGCAACAGCGCCGCGGCCGAGTTGTTCCAGTTCATCGTGGTGCTCCGCATCCGGTCAGTAGCGCTTGGCCACTTCTTCCAACATGACTTCGGTGGCACCGCCGCCGATCGCCAGTACCCGCGCATCGCGCCAGAGCCGCTCGATCGCGCTCTCGCGCATGTAGCCCATGCCGCCATGGAATTGCTGGCAGGTCTGCACCACCTCGTTGACCAGCTCGCCGGTCAACGCCTTGAGCATCGACACCTCCTGCACGATATCGTGGCCCTGGGTCACGCGCCAGGCGCAGTGGTACATGAACGACCGCGCGGCACGGGTTTTGGCGTCGGCCATCGAGAGCCGGTGCCGGATCGCCTGCTGGTCCCACAGCGTCTTGCCGAAGGCCTGGCGCTGCCGGACATAGTCCAGCGTCATCTTCAGGGCCTGCTGGCAATGACCCACCGCCATCGCCGCCAGCGCGATCCGCTCGGTCTGGAAGTTCTTCATCACCGAATAGAAGCCCTTGCCCTCTTCGCCCAGCAGGTTGGCGGCCGGAACGCGAACGTTATCGAGGATCAGTTCCGCCGTGTCCGACGACAGCCAGCCCGACTTCTTCAGCGCGCGGCCGACGCTGAAACCCGGGGTGCCCTTCTCGACGATGAACATCGACATGTCGCGCTTGCCGGCGCCGGTCTTGGCGGCGATGAAATACAGGTTGGCGTGCACGCCGTTGGTGATGAACATCTTGGTGCCGTTCAGCACCCAATGATCGCCATCTTTCCTTGCCGTCGTGCGAATGCCGGCGACGTCGGACCCCGCACCCGGCTCGGTGATGCCGACCGCCGTGATCAGCTCGCCCGCGATCACCTTGCGCAGGTACTTGTCCTTCTGCGCGGCGCTGCCAGCGTGATGCAGGTGCGGGCTGGCCATGTCGGTGTGAACCAGCACGGTGATGATGAACCCGGCGAAAGTGGATTGCGACAGCGCCTCGGCGAACACCAGGTTGGCCATCGCGTCGGCCTCCGCGCCGCCGTACTGCTCGTCGTACATCAGCCCGAACAGGCCGGCCTGGCCCATGCGGCGCAGCACGTCGCGCGGCACGCAGCCGGCTTCTTCCCATGCTGCGGCGTGCGGCTCGACCTCGCGGGCGATGAACTTCGCGACCTGGTCGCGCAGCAGTTCGTGCTCGGGGCTGGTGTAGATGCTGTCCATCAAACTCCTTCTTGCGTCAATGGCGCCATGTCCGCAGGCCGCGAGCCTCTTCAAACACGTCGAAATCCCTGTCCCTGTGCAACAGAGCGTAGCCCCTATCGATGCAAAACGTTGCGATCAGCACGTCGACGCCGCTGCGGACCGTGAACCCCATGGCGCGCAAGCTGCGGTAATGCTGCGCCGCTTCCAGCGCCATGGCGCCGCCGCCGACAGCCTCGACGCTCAAGCTTTCCATCAATATGCGTGCCTGTCGGAACTCGCGCTCGTGCCGGAAGCCGCGCAGCACTTCGAACAGGACGAGGTCGGGAACCACGACCCGGACTTCGCCCTGGAGCAGCAGCCGGCGCAAGGTGTCGCGCGCGGGACTGGGGTTGCCGCTGAAGTAATCAATCCAGACGCTCGAGTCAACGACCAGCACGGCGGCGCTTCGGTGCGGGTTCTTGTGCCGCAGTCTGAGTTGCCGGAGCGCTCTCCGTCCAGTCGATGCCTTCGTCGCCCTCCCACTTCAGGCGGCCTTCCCATTTCAGGATCTCGCGGTAGTCGGCCTGGCGGGCAAGCAGCTTCAAGCCGGCCTCGACCGCGTCCCGCTTGGTCTTGAACGGCCCAGCCTTCAGCGCTTGCGCCATGAGCTGATCGTCGATATCGATGTTCGTACGCATGATGTGTATTAAATGAGGTTATTCGGCACATTGTACACGGCTACATGCGGAACACGCTGAACTTCGGCTCGGGGATCGGCGCGTTCAGCGACGCCGACAGGCCCAGCGCGAGGATGCGGCGGGTGTCGGCGGGGTCGATCACGCCGTCGTCCCAGATCCGGGCACTGGAGTAATACGGATGCGACTGGTGCGCGAACTGGTCCAGCAGCGGCTGCTTGAACGCCGCTTCTTCTTCCACGCTCCAGCTGCCGCCCCTGGCTTCGATCGCATCGCGTCGCACGGTGGCCAGCACCGAAGACGCCTGCTCTCCGCCCATCACGCAGATCCGCGCGTTGGGCCACATCCAGAGGAAGCGCGGCGAATAGGCGCGGCCGCACATGCCGTAGTTGCCGGCGCCGTAGCTGCCGCCGATGATCACGGTGAACTTGGGGACGTTGGCAGTCGCGACCGCCGTCACCAGCTTGGCGCCGTGGCGGGCAATGCCCTCGCTCTCGTACTTGCGACCGACCATGAAGCCGGTGATGTTCTGCAGGAAGATCAGAGGGACCTTGCGCTGGCAGCACAGCTCGATGAAGTGGGCGCCCTTCTGCGCGCTTTCGGAAAACAGGATCCCGTTGTTGGCGACGATGCCCACCGGCATGCCTTCGAGGTGGGCGAAGCCACACACCAGCGTGGCGCCGTAGCGTTGCTTGAACTCGTGGAATTGCGAACCGTCGACGATGCGGGCAATGATCTCGCGCACGTCGTAGGGCTTGCGCACATCGGTCGGCACCACGCCGTGCAGCTCGCCCGGATCGAACTTCGGCGGTCGCGGCGCAAGCAGGTGCTGGCCCACGACCTTGGTCCGGTTCAGGCTGGCGACGGCCTGGCGCGCCAGCGCCAGCGCGTGGGCATCGTTTTGCGCCAGGTGATCGGCCACGCCCGACAGCCGCGTGTGGACGTCGCCGCCGCCCAGGTCCTCGGCCGAGACGATCTCGCCGATCGCCGCCTTCACCAGCGGCGGGCCGCCCAGGAAGATCGTGCCCTGGTTCTTGACGATGATGGTCTCGTCGCTCATCGCCGGCACGTAAGCGCCGCCGGCGGTACACGACCCCATCACCACCGCGATCTGCGCGATGCCCTGCGCGCTCATGTTGGCCTGGTTGTAGAAGATCCGGCCGAAATGGTCTCGGTCCGGAAACACTTCGTCCTGGTTCGGCAGGTTGGCGCCGCCGGAGTCGACCAGGTAGACGCACGGCAGGTGGTTCTGCTGCGCCACTTCCTGCGCCCGCAGGTGCTTCTTTACCGTCATCGGGTAATAGGTGCCGCCCTTGACAGGGGCGTCGTTGCAGACGATCACGCAATCGACGCCGCTGACCCGGCCGATGCCCGCGATCAGGCCCGCGCCCGGCGCGTCGCCGACGCCGTCCTTGTTGACATACATGGCGTGCGCGGCCAGCGGCGCCAGCTCCAGGAACGGCGTACCCGGATCGAGCAGCAGCTGCACCCGGTCCCGCGGCAGCAACTTGCCGCGCCGCAGGTGGCGCTCGCGCGACGCTTCGCCGCCGCCGGCCGCCGCCAGGGCCAGTTGCACCTGCAGGTCGGCCACCAGCGCTTGCATCGCCGCCGCATTGGCCTGGAAGTCGGCGGAACGGGCATTCAACTGCGTTTCTAGAACCGACATGGATCTCCTCGGGTTTCACTCCGCGGCCGGGTCCTGACCGTCAGTCCGGCGTCCCTCACGATACCGCCCCGCGCTGCCGCTGACAGCGGCTCGATGTTATTGCGGCTCGATCTTGGCGTCGCGGATCGCCTTGGCCCATTTGGCCGTCTCCAGCCGGCTGCGCACGGCCAGCGCTTCCGGGGTGCCGGGTTCGACCATGAAGCCGATCGACGCGAATTTTTCCTGGATCTCCTTGCTCTGGGCCGCCGCGTTGATCGCCTGGTTCAGTTTGGCAACCATCTCGGGCGGCGTTCCGGCCGGTGCGAACATGGCGAAGTAGGCGATCAGCTCGTAGTCCTTCAGCCCCAGCGCCTCGTTGACGGTGGGCAGTTCGGGGATCGCGGCCGATCGCTTGGACGAGGTCACGGCCAGCCCGCGGATCTTTCCGGCCTTGACCTGCGGCAGCATGACCGCGAAGTCGGCGCTGAACATCATCACCTGGCCGCCGATCAGGTCGGTCATGGCGGCCGGGCCGCTCTTGTAGGGCACGCTGGTCATCTCGATGCCCGCCATGTGCGCCATCATTTCCGCCGACACCAGCTGCGAGGTGCTGGCGCTGGCGAAAGTGACGTGGCCCGGCTTGGTCTTGCCCAGGGTGACCAGTTCGCGCAGGTTGCGGGCCGCAACGTCGTTGTTGACGGCGATGATCAGCGGCACCGAGCCCATGTACCCCAGCGGCACGAACGCGGTGTCCTGGTCGTACGGCAGCTTCTTCATCAGGCTCTTGAGCGCCGCGTTGGTGCTGTTGGTTCCGATCAGGATGGTGTAGCCGTCGGGCGCCGCCTTGGCCACCGCGTCGGCGCCGAGCATGCCGTTCACGCCGGCCCGGTTTTCCACCACGATGGTCTGCCCCAGCGTCTCCGACATCCGGGCCGCGAAAGCGCGCCCGATCTGGTCGGTGGCGCTGCCGGCGGCGAACGGCACGATCGCCTTGATCGGCTTGTTGGGATAAGGCTGGGCCAGCGCGGCGGTCGCGCTGAGCAAGGCACCGGCCAGCACGGCCAGCCACTGGATGGGAAAGCGCATGGGGACTCCTGGAAGTTCAGGGCCGATTGTCGCCCAGGGACCGACTGGCGCCGGCATGGGCTAGCGCCGTCCGGCGCAGATCCGCGCCGATCGACCCGACCAACTGCGTGAGTGGTCGAACCGCCTGGGCGTGAGCGCCGCCGAGCTGCGGCGCAACGTGTCCGAGCTGGCGTCGCAAGCAGATCAACGTCATGCGCGCCATGCTAGGGAGGGTCTGAATAAGTCAGCCCACCACCGTTGTTGCGGGATTTCCGCACCTCGCGTCAGAGGAGAGAGCTGCGCATGAACTGGTCAGCATTCGGCGATACATGACTTGTTCAGACGTTCCCTAGCCAACAAGCTGGCGCGCATCTGCTACGCGACACTGCGCGACAAGGAGAAGTTCGACGAGACCCAGTCACTGACAAAAAAGCTGAACCGCCAGGCGTTCGCGATGCC
>JAJAZH010000289.1 GCA_026785815.1 Ramlibacter sp.
ATCCCCCTTGACGCCCACTCCCATCAAGCGCCCAATCAGCGCTTCCCCGCCCAGGAGCTCCCCCATGCGCAAGCCCATCATCGTCACCGGCAGCAAACTGCTGGTCACCGGCGTCATGGCCGGCCTGCTGGGCTGGTCCCCCTTCGTCCATGCCCAGCCCCTGCCCCCTGCCCTGCTGCTGGCAGCCGCGGCCCAGGATGAAGGCGACGAGGAGGAGGAAGAAGCGGTAGAGGAAGAAGAAGCCGAACCCGAAGAAGAAGCGGACGAAGCGCAGGCCGAAGACGAAAGCGCCGACGAACAGGACGCCGGCGCCGAAGAAGCCGCAGACGACCCGGACCCGCAGGAGGATGCCGAAACAGCCGGTGCCGATGCAGACGAACAGGACGCCACGCCCGCCGCCGCCGCTGCGGCCAGTGCAGACGATGAAGACGAAGTGCCCGGAGACGACTACGGCGACGACTCATGGGCCGGCGGCGTAGTGCTGGATGACGGCAACGACGCCGACGACGCCATTCCGGTGGATCCCCGCTACGGCGGCGACGTCATCTGGGAGGCCTACAGCGCCAGCGATGACGAAGGCCAGAGCGACCGCGACTCCGTGGGCACCGGCAGCCTGCTGTCCGTGCGCAGCGGCAAGCGCACCGCGCGCGGCGCCCCCCAGCCGCGCAAGCCCGCGGCCCGCCCGGGCGATGACGACGACATCGTCTACGGCTTTGGCGGACTGCCGGTGGCCGCAATGTCCGTGCCCTGGCAGGCGCAGATCTTCTACCCCACCGCGCCGCCCAAACCCAACGACAAACGCCCGGCCTGGCAGCGCCAGCACTACTGCGGCGGCGCCCTGATCGCCCCGGACTGGGTGGTCACCGCCGCCCACTGCATCGACCAGCAGCGCGTCGACCTGGGATTCAAGGTCCGGCTGGGCGCGCAGGATATTTCCAAGGGCGACGGCGTCACCTACCGCATTGATCGCATCGTGCGCCATTCCCAGTACAACGCCGACAGCCGCGACGTCAACAACCCGCCCAACATGTACGCCAACGACATTGCCCTGATCCGCATCGTGCCCGATGCCAACAGCGCGCCGGTCGACCCCAGGCGCATCAGCCAGATACCCATGAACCAGAAACCGCTGACCGCCAGCATGCCGGTATCGGCGACCGGCTGGGGCGTCACCGGCAGCGACCGTTCCGATGTCATCAACGCGGTGATGCTGCGCGTAGACCTGCAGGCCATGCCCAACCCGGTGTGCCAGCAGCGGCCCGACTACGGCCCGCAGAAAATCAAGGATGGGGTGTTTTGCGCCGCCAACCCGGTACAGTCCACCTGCCGCGGCGACAGCGGCGGGCCGGTGGTGCTGAAAAACGGGAGCCCGCTGCTGGTGGGCATTGTCAGCTGGGGCAAACGCAAGTGCGCCGGCGACGGCCGCCCGGGCATCTACACCCGCATCGACCGCTATGCCGGCTGGATCAGCCAGGCCATGAAGCTGCCTGCCGGGAAAAACAGCCTGCCCTGAGCCGCGCAATAAAAAAGGCCAGGGACTGCGCGGCTGCGCGGGCCCTGGCCCCCTGCGATTGCCTGTGCGGCAAGCGGCGTTCCGGTCAGTTGGAACCTGCCGGCCTCACCTTGTCTCCGCCCGAATGCGGGCTGTCTTCATCGGCTGCGGCCGGATCCTCGGTGGGCGGAATCGGCTTGGCGGTTGGATCGGTGGGCATCGATTCGAGCGCAGGGACAGCCGGCGCCGGTTCGGCCGCCGGAGCCGGGATTTCAACAACGGGAGCAACCGTCGCCGGCTTGCAGGCCGCCAGCACGCCGCACAGCGCAACGCCAATCAACGCGACTTTCAGGTTGGTGCTTTTCATAATGGATAACCTCTTTGAGTGTTGAGTACAGACCACGGTTTGCTACACGGTTTACCTTGCTTGCGGACCATCCCTGTCGTCTTGCCGCCACCCTTGCATGACCCCTGCCGCTGGCCGGCATCCTACTACTTTCTCTTCCCAACCTGACCCGCGGCCGGCACGGCCCGCGCCGCTCACGGCTCGAATCCGATTTCCGCCAACAGCCCCTGCATGCGCGGATCCGCGCGGATCGGATCCAGGAACGGATCGTTGCGCGCATACACCAGCCCCGAGTCACCGGCCTTGCGCGCCTTGAGCAGGCGGTCGATGGACGCGTCCAGATCGCCCCATTGGGCGAACACCTGCGCCTGCTGGTACAGCGCGCGGTCGCCCAGCTCCTTGACCAGGCGGTCCATGGCGGCACGCGCGGCGACGGTGTTGCCAAGCCGGTGTTCGACAATGGCCAGTCCGGCCAGGCGGAAGTCGGCCACCGGCTCGGCCGCATACGCGGCCTTGGCCTCGGCCAGCGAGTCCAGGTTGACCAGCGCATCGCCGATGGCGGCATGCGCACGCGACATTCGCGGGTTCATCTGCAGGGCCTGCTGCAGGTAGGGGATGGACTCGGCGTAGCGCCGGGCTGCGTATTCGATCGAGCCGGCGGCGCGATGGATCAGCGGATTCAGCCGGTCACGCAGCAGCGCGCGCTGGATCGCTGCGGACGCTTCA
>JAJAZH010000290.1 GCA_026785815.1 Ramlibacter sp.
GCGGGCCGACGCTGCTGGAAGACTTCATCCTGCGCGAGAAGATCACGCACTTCGACCACGAGCGGATTCCGGAGCGGGTGGTGCATGCCCGCGGCGCTGGCGCCCATGGGTTCTTCGAGCTCTACCGGTCGCTGTCGGAGTACACCCGCGCGGATTTCCTGCAGGA
This sequence comes from Ramlibacter sp., assembly GCA_026785815.1. Taxonomy (GTDB): domain Bacteria; phylum Pseudomonadota; class Gammaproteobacteria; order Burkholderiales; family Burkholderiaceae_C; genus Ramlibacter. The sequence continues at coordinate 167 of JAJAZH010000290.1, forward strand.
GGTCGGAGCCCGCACCCCGGTGTTCGTGCGCTTCTCGACAGTGGCCGGCTCCCGTGGCTCGTCCGACACGGTGCGCGACGTGCGCGGCTTTGCCGTCAAGTTCTACACCCGCGAGGGCAACTACGACCTGGTCGGCAACAACATGCCGGTGTTCTTCGTCCAGGACGCGATGAAGTTCCCGGACCTGATCCATGCGGTCAAGCCCGAGCCGCATCACGAGATGCCGCAGGCCGCGAGCGCGCACGACACTTTCTGGGACTTCGCATCGCTGATGCCGGAGACAACGCACATGCTGATGTGGGTGATGTCGGACCGGGCACTGCCGCGCAGCCTGCGGATGATGGAAGGATTCGGCGTCAACACCTTTCGCTTCATCAATGCCCGGGGCGTGTCGCACTTCGTCAAGTTCCACTGGAAGCCGAAGTTGGGCAAGCACGCCCTGGTCTGGGACGAGGCCCAGAAGATCGCCGGCAAGGATCCGGACTTTCACCGGCGCGACCTGTGGGAGGCGATCGACCAGGGCCACTTCCCGGAATGGGAGCTTGGCCTGCAACTGGTCGAGGAGAGCAAGGCGCAAGCCCTCGGCTTCGACCTGCTCGACCCGACCAAGCTGATCCCGGAAGACATGGTGCCGGTGCAGCTGGTCGGCAAGATGGTGCTCAACCGCAACGTCGACAACTTCTTCTCCGAAACCGAGCAGGTGGCTTTCCATCCGGGTCATGTCGTGCCCGGCATCGATTTCAGCAACGATCCACTGCTGCAGGGCCGGCTGTTCTCGTACACCGATACGCAGTTGTCGCGGCTGGGCGGCCCCAACTTCCATGAGCTGCCGATCAACCGCGGGGTCTGCCCGTTCCACAACTTCCAGCGCGACGGCATGCATCGCATGCTGGTCAACAAGGGCCAGGTGAACTACGAGCCCAACACGCTCGCGACCGGTTCCGAGCAGCGGGTCGACGGCGGCACCGGCGGTTTCCAGAGCTTTCCGCAAGAGTTGGAATCGCCCAAGATCAGGCGCCGCAGCCCCACCTTCGACGACCACTTCACCCAGGCCACGCTGTTCTGGAACAGCCAGAGCCCGGCGGAGAAGGAGCACATCATCGCGGCGTTCCAGTTCGAGCTGTCCAAGGTCCAGGTGCCTGCGATCCGCCAGCGCGTCGTCGACAACCTGGCGCATGTCGATCCCAAGCTGGCCCGCAAGGTCGCCGAGCCGCTGGGCATCGGCGCGCCGGACGCCCGGGCCGCCGCCGGCCGCTCCGGCTTTCGCGACGCCCGCGTCAAGCTGCCGATCGAGTCGTCGCCGGCGCTGAGCATGGAAACCGGCGGCGGCAGCATCCACACCCGCAAGGTCGCGATCCTGGTGGCCGATGGGGTCGAAACCGGCGCCATGAAGATCGTGCAGCAGGCGCTGGTGGACGCCGGCGCGATCTGCAAGGTGGTCGGTCCGCACCTGGGCTTCGTTTCGACCTCGTCGGGCCAGCAACTGGCGGCGGACTTCACCTACTCCAACATGCCCTCGGTCATGTTCGACGCGGTGCTGGTGCCGAGCGGCGCCAGCAGCGCCAAGGCGCTGGCCAGGAACGGGGACGCGGTGCATTTCGTGCTCGAAGCGTTCAAGCACTGCAAGACCATCTGCGTCATCGGCGAAGCGGTGGAACTGCTGCGCGGCGCCGGCATCACCCCCGGACCCGACATGGCGGTTGTGCCCGGCGTGCTGGTCGGCAAGAGCGAGCCGACGGCCCGGGTCCAGTTGGGCCAGGACTTCGTTGCCGCCATCGGCAAGCACCGCCACTGGAATCGCGCCAACATCGACTCGATTCCGGCCTGAAACCGGCATGACGCGTGCAGGGGCATCGCGCCCCGGCCGCGTTTGCACTCACACTGTTCCCATGCAAGACAAATTGAAGCTGCCGCCGCTGAAGGCGGTCATCGTCGACCTGGACGGAACCATGGTCGACACGCTGGGCGATTTCGTGGTGGCGTTGAACCGGATGCTCGACGAGCTGCGGCTGCCGCAGGTCGAGCGTGACACTGTCGAGCGGCTGGTCGGCAAGGGCTCGGAGCACCTGGTGCGCTCGGTGTTGTCCCATGTCGGCGCAGCGGCGGCGCTTTATCCCGCGGCGTGGGACGGATACCAGCGGCATTACCTGGCCATCAACGGCGAATTCTCGGAGGTCTATCCCGGCGTGCTGGAGGGCCTGAAGCTGTTGAAGGCCAAGGGCCTGCGGATGGCGTGCCTGACCAACAAGCCGACCAACTTCGCCACGCCCCTGCTGGCAGCCAAGGGCCTCGACGGCTTTTTCAGCGTGGTGTTCGGTGGCGATGCATTCGAGCGCAAGAAACCCAATCCGTTGCCGCTGCTCAAGACCTGCGAAGCATTGCCGTCGGCGCCCCACGAAACGCTGATGATCGGCGACTCCATCAACGACGCCGCCGCTGCCCGCGCTGCGGGCTGTCCGGTGCTGCTGGTCACCTACGGATACAACCACGGCGAGCCGGTGCGCTCGGTGGACGCCGACGGCTACCTCGATTCGCTGGCCGAACTGGCCGGACTGCTCTAGCCGGCCTTGCCGAGCAGGGCGTCCTTGAGTTTCCAGTCGGCCGGACTGGGTCCCAACCAGATGCGCAGCAGCGCGTCGTAGAACTCCGGCTCCTTGAACGGTTCGCCTTGCTGGACGCCCCGCAGCGTGACCACAGTGCCGGTGCCGGGGACCCAGTCGATCGCGAAAGTGTCGCCGGCGTTGAGCTTCTTGTTGTCCGAGCGGCATCGACCTTGAAGACCGCCTTGTAGCGCACACCCGCGCCATTGAGTTGCGCCTTCGTCCCCCGGATGTCGACCGTGTCTTCGAAGCGCACGCCCGAGACAGTGACCTGCGCCGGTGCAACCGGGTTTGCGCGTGGCCCGGACCCGGTTTGCTACACTGGCCCGCATGTTCATTCACCGAATCCACAGCACAGGTTTGAGCGACCGGGGAGCCTGGCCCTGGCGTCCGTCCCGGTTGGTGCGTTCCTGAAGCAGCGCGGGGCAGCCCGTGCTCCGCGCCCGGCACCCGCTGCCAGGCTCCCTGTGTGAATGAAGCGCGGCAGCGCCTGCCGCGCAGCTCGTGGAGGCTCATCCCGTGATCACCGAACTCGAATTCAAGAGCCTGGCCCGGCAAGGCTACAACCGCATTCCGCTGATGCTGGAAGCGTTCGCCGACCTCGAGACCCCGCTGTCCCTGTACCTGAAGCTGGCGCACGCCCGCGACGGCGGCAAGCACAGCTTCCTGCTCGAGTCGGTGGTGGGCGGCGAGCGCTTCGGCCGCTACAGCTTCATCGGCTTGCCGGCGCGCACGCTGCTGCGCGCGAGCGGGTTCGGCGCCGACGCCATCACTGAAGTGGTGCGGGACGGCACGGTGGTCGAGAGCGCGCGCGGCAATCCGCTCGATTTCGTCGCGGCTTACCAGATGCGCTTCAAGGTCGCTTTGCGCTCCGGAATGCCGCGCTTCTGCGGTGGCCTGGCGGGCTACTTCGGCTACGACACCGTGCGGCATATCGAGAAGAAGCTGGAACGCTCCTGCCCGCCCGACACGCTCGGCTGTCCCGACATCCTGCTGCTGCAGTGCGAAGAGCTGGCCGTCATCGACAACCTGTCGGGCAAGCTGTACCTGATGGTCTACGCCGACCCGTCGCAGGGTGAGGCCTATGCCAACGCCAAGAAGCGGTTGCGCGAACTGCGCGAGATGCTGAGGTACTCGGTCAGCGCGCCAGTCGTGCGCCAGACCCAGACCTTCCCGGCCGAGCGCGATTTCGCGAAAGCCGATTACCTGAAGGCCGTGGACCAGGCCAAGGAGTTGATTGCCGCCGGCGATTTCATGCAGGTGCAGGTCGGCCAGCGGATCAAGAAGCGCTACACCGAGTCGCCGCTGTCGCTGTACCGCGCGTTGCGATCGCTCAATCCCAGCCCCTAC
>JAJAZH010000291.1 GCA_026785815.1 Ramlibacter sp.
GAATCGAGCAGGTTCACAGTCTGCATGTGGGCGGAACTGATCAGGAACGCGATCAACGTCAAGGTCAGGACGCTGAGCAGGATGATGCCCAGCGGCGCATTCATCACAAAGATGCCGAAGCTCAGCGGAATCGGGCGCACGAATTCGGACCAGTTGAGGGCGGCGAAGGCGGCGACCAGCAGGATCGACACGAGCAGGATGATGAGGCGAGGGCGCATGGGTTCTCCCTTTGGATGAGGTAGATCATTGGAATCGCATTGCCGTGTTCAGCTGTCAGCGGACACGCCGAAATGATGTCCGCGCATTGTGGCAAACTCCCGCCCCTTGCGTCTACTGCCCGTGAAGAATGACAAAAATTACTGCCCAGATCGCGGCCGAACTCCGGGTTCAACCGGGCCAGGTCCAGGCCGCCGTCGATCTCCTCGATGGGGGCGCCACCGTGCCGTTCATCGCGCGTTACCGCAAGGAGGCGACCGGCGGCCTCGACGACATCCAGCTGCGCGAACTGGAACAGCGCCTGGGCTACCTGCGCGAACTGGAACAGCGGCGCGAGGTGGTGCTCCAGAGCATCGACGAGCAAGGCAAGCTGACGCCGCAACTTCGTCGGGCGATTGAAGCGGCCGCCACCAAGCAGGAGCTGGAAGACCTGTACCTGCCCTATAAGCCTCGCCGTCGCACCAAAGGCCAGATCGCACGCGAAGCCGGGCTCGAACCGCTGGCGGAGCGCCTGTTTGCCGACCCGACCCGGATTCCGGCCGACGAGGCGGGCCCTTTTGTGAAAGCCGAAAAAGGCGAGGGCGGGGAAGATTTCACCAGCGTCGCCGCGGTGCTCGATGGCGTGCGCGACATCCTGTCCGAGCGCTGGGCCGAACTGCCGGCGCTGGTGCAGGCGCTGCGCCAGTGGCTCTGGCAGGAAGGGCTGCTGCAAAGCCGGCTGGCTGCAGGCAAGGACGAAAACAGTCCGGATGTGGCCAAGTTCCGCGACTACTTCGACTACGACGAGCCGATCGCGCGGGTCCCGTCGCACCGCGCGCTGGCCGTGTTCCGCGGCCGCCAGCTGGAACTGCTGGATGTCCGGTTGGCGGGGCCGGAGCTGGAGGCAAAACCAGCCTCGCCCTCGCCCTCGGCATCGACGTCGACATCGACATCGACGTCGGCGTCGACCAGGGCAGCGTCGGCTCCCTCGCTGGCCGAGGGCAGGATCGCGCAGCACATCGGGTGGAGCCCCGCTGGCCGGCCCGCCGCCGCCCTGCTGCGCAACTGCGTGGCCTGGACCTGGCGGGTGAAACTGTCGCTGTCCACCGAGCGCGACCTGTTTGCCCGACTGCGCGACGAGGCCGAGCAGGTGGCGATCAAGGTGTTCGCCGACAACCTGCGCGACCTGTTGCTGGCGGCGCCCGCCGGTCCCCGCGTGGTGATGGGGCTGGACCCCGGCATCCGCACCGGCGTCAAGGTCGCCGTGGTCGACGCCACCGGCAAGCTGGTGGCGACCGCCACCGTCTTTCCGCACGAGCCGCGCCGGGACTGGGAAGGTTCGCTGCAGACGCTGGGCAAGCTGTGCGAGCAACACGGCGTGAGCTTGATCGCGATCGGCAACGGCACGGCCAGCCGCGAGACCGACAAGCTCGCAGCCGACCTGATGAAGCGGCTGGCGACTCACTCCGTTCGGGCGACGCAGACGGAGATCCAGCGCGTGGTGGTCAGCGAAGCCGGCGCCTCGGTCTACTCGGCCAGCGAATTCGCATCGCAGGAAATGCCGGACGTCGACGTCAGCCTGCGCGGCGCGGCCAGCATCGCGCGCCGGCTGCAGGACCCGCTGGCGGAACTGGTGAAGATCGACCCCAAGTCGATCGGCGTCGGCCAGTACCAGCACGACCTGAACCAGGCCGAACTGGCGCGCAGCCTGGAAGCGGTGGTCGAGGATTGCGTGAACTCGGTCGGCGTCGACCTCAACACGGCCAGCGTGCCGCTGCTGTCCCGGGTGTCCGGCCTGTCGAACTCGGTCGCGAAGGCCGTGGTCCGCTGGCGCGAAGGGCATGGCGCTTTCCGCAACCGGCAGCAACTGCTGCAAGTGCCCGGCCTCGGCGCCAGGACCTTCGAGCTGAGCGCCGGCTTCCTGCGCATCCGGGACGGCGAGAACCCGCTCGATGTCACGGGCGTCCATCCGGAAACCTATCAGGTCGTGGAGCAGATGCTGGCCCGCACCGGCAAGCCAGTGACCGAGCTGATGGGCCGCTCCGAGATGCTCAGGACACTGAAGCCCGAGCTGTTCGCCAACGAGAAGTTCGGCGTCATCACGGTCAAGGACATTCTGGGCGAGCTGGAGAAGCCCGGCCGCGACCCGCGGCCCGACTTCAAGGTCGCGCGCTTCAACGAGGGGGTCCAGGACATCGGCGACCTGCGCGAAGGCATGGAGCTTGAAGGCACCGTCAGCAATGTCGCCGCTTTCGGTGCCTTCGTCGACCTCGGGGTACACCAGGACGGCCTGGTCCATGTCAGCCAGCTGTCGCACAAGTTCGTCACCGATGCCCGCGAGGTGGTGAAGACCGGGGACATCGTCAGGGTGAAGGTGCTGGAAGTCGACGCCGCGCGCAAGCGGATCGCGCTGTCGATGAAGCTAATGGACGCTCCAGCGCGGCGTGATGCACCGCGCGAGAACCGTTACGAGGGCGCGGCACGGGGCCAGCGGCCCCCACAGCAGGCAGCGCCCGCGAGCACCGCCATGGCGGGCGCGTTCGCGAAGCTGCAGCGGCCCGGCAAGTAACCCCGGGCGCGCGTTGGAGGGTGGGCCGCAGGCGGCGAAAGGCCGCAGGCGGGGAAACGCCGCAGAAGAGTGCAGCCCGCGGGTGCGGGCCACGGCGGCTACATCGAGCTGGCCAGCAGCTCCTCGTACTCGTCGCGGCTGGCCAGGCGAGGATTGGTCTTGTGGCAGTGGTCGGCCAACGCGCCATGGATGATCCGGTCATACCAGTCGCGCTCGACCCCCATCGCCGCCAGCCCGGAAGGCAGTCCGAGCCGCGCGTTCATGTCC
>JAJAZH010000292.1 GCA_026785815.1 Ramlibacter sp.
GGATGTGAATGAGCCGGGCTGAAGAAACTTGCAAAGTGCCCGACCAGGAGAACCAATTCAAGAGCAGAAGCCATGCCAGAAGTCAGGCGTATGACAATCGCTTACCTTTCTTGAGCCATGAACGCTAACTGGCTGCCGCTCTTTGCCACCCTGGCGATCCAGGCCCTGGTCGCGATGGCTGTGCTGGCGCCGCCGGTAATCGCCCCAGTGGTGGCGGCTGCGCTGGGTGTGGCGCCGATCTACGCCGGCCTGTATGTGGCCATCGTCTATGTTGGCGCCATGCTGGCCAGTCTGGCGGCCGGCGCCGCTGTCGCTCGATTCGGTGCCATCCGCGTCAGCCAGGCGGGTCTGGTGTTGTGCGCGGTGGGGCTGGCGTTGTGTGCCGTGCCCTCGGTGTGGGTGTTCGCGCTGGGCGGCTTGCTGGTCGGCCTCGGCTACGGTCCGATCACGCCGGCCAGTTCCTGGCTGCTGGCGCAGACCACCCCTGCGCACCGGTTGTCGCTGGTGTTTTCGATCAAGCAGACCGGTGTGCCGCTGGGCGGCATGCTGGCCGGCGCACTGGTGCCCAGCACCATGCTGGCGATCGGCTGGCAAGGCGCATTGCTCGCAGTCGCTGCGGCCAACCTGCTGTGCGCTGCGCTGGTGCAACCGCTGCGGAGCGGACTGGATGCGGACCGCGAACCGGACCGGCCACTCAAATTCGGCAATCTCGCGCAACCGATCCGGCTGGTGCTTTCGCAGCGCACGCTCGCTGTGCTGGCCGGCTGTTCCTTCGTGTTTTCCACGGCGCAACTCGCGCTGACCACCTACCTGGTGACCTACCTGGTCCAGGTGCTGGCCTACGGACTGGTGGCAGCAGGGCTGGCCCTGTCGGTTGCGCAGATCGGTGGCGTCGGTGGCCGGATCCTGTGGGGCTTCGTGTCGGACCGCTGGCTGGGCGCCCAGCGCACGCTCGGCGGCCTGGCGCTGGTGATGGCCGCGAGCTGCGTGGCCACAGCCATGTTGCATGTCAACATGCCGACCCTGCTGGTGTTCGCGATCCTGTTTGTCTTCGGCGCATCCGCCACCGGCTGGAACGGCGTCTACCTCGCAGAGGTGGCCCGGCGGGCGCCGGCCGGCATGGCCGGAGTGGCAACCGGCGGCAGCCTGGCCATCACCTTCCTGGGCGTGGTGCTGGGGCCGCCGGTGTTCGGTTTCCTGTCGGCGTCGTTCGACAGTTACCGCGTCGGTTATGCAGCGCTTGCGTTTCCCATCGCCGTCTGCTCCGTCATCCTGTTGCGGGCCCGGCCGCCGGCCTGAGCCTCCTTCCGATCACTGGTTCGGTGCGGGAGCGGGGGCAGGCGCCGGTGCGCTGTCGGCACCGGACTCGAAACGCATGGACGGACTTCCGCGCGCCGGTTGGACCGGAGCTTCGCCGCCGACACGACGCTCTTCGCGTTGCGGCGCGGGAGCGGCTGGATTGGCTCCGGTGGGCCCGATCGAGGGAAAGCCGAGGGCAGGCGAGCCGAGCACGAACGGACGCTCAGGCCGGTCGAGGCGCTCGATCCGTTCCACCCGTTCGACCGGGCGCTCGAGCGTGCGCGACCCGCCTCGGGCATCTGGATACGTCAGCTCGATCGTGGCTGGGGCGTTGGCCGGGTTGCGATCGATCGGCGGCAAGCGCTGGAATTCCGGGCGCATGGCGTCTGGCGGCACAGGCGGCAACGCAGGCGCTGGGTCCATGGTGGCCGCGCCGGTCGAAGGCCGCGGCTGTTCGGCATCGGGCGCTTGCGCTTCAGGCGCCGGCTGCACGGCCTCGCGGGGCGGCTGGAACAGGCCCTGCCACCAGTCGTTGACGCGACCGAGCAGCGGATCCATCACGCCGGCGTCCTGCGGTGGCGCGGCAAAGCGGACCTGCGGCTCGATCACCCTGGCCTTGAGCGACAGCTGGAACACCTCTCCGACGATCGGCAAGGCACTGCGCGCGCCTTGGCCCCAGGCGTCCCCCATCGTCACCCGGTTGTCGTTGAAGCCGACCCATGCGCCGGCCACCAGTTGCGGATGCATCAGGATGAACCAGCCATCGGTGTTGTCCTGGGTGGTGCCGGTCTTGCCGGCGACGTCGCCCTGGATGCCAAAGCGCTGCCGGATCGCGACGCCGGTGCCGACATCGACCACGCCGCGCAGGGCATCGAGCAGCGTCAGGTCGGCTGGCCCGGAGAGCGCCGGTTCCGGCGCGGCCGGACGGAACTCTTCCAGCACCTTGCCGTCGCGGCTTTCGACGCGCGTCACCACCATCGGTTCGATGTAGCTGCCGCCGTTGGCGATGGTGCCGTAAGCGGCCACCATCTCCTTGAGCGTCACCGGGCTGGTGCCGAGCGCCAGCGACGGCACCGGGTCGAGCTTGCTCTGGCGCACGCCCATTGCGCGGGCCAGTGTGGCGACACGCTGCGGACCGACCTTCTGCATCACCTGCGCGGTGATCGTGTTCTTGGAATACGACAGGCCTTCACGCAGCGTCATCGAGCGGCCGCTCGGCGGCACGCCATCGGTGGGCCGCCAGATCACTCCACGATCGATCGGGATCTCCACCGCCGAGTCCATGAAGGTGTCAGTGGCGCGAGCGCCCGAATCGAAGGCCGCGCCGTAGACGAAGGGCTTGAAGGTCGATCCCGGCTGGCGCCGCGCCTGGTAGACATGGTCGAACTGGTCCTGGGCGAAATCCCGGCTGCCGACCCAGGCCCGGACTTCGCCGTTGCGCGGATCGAGTGCCAGGAAGCCGGCCTGCAGCCGGGTCTTGTCTTCCTTCAGGGCCTGCATGAAAGCGCCGTCTGCCTGCAGTTGCCTGACCGCCTGTTCGTCGGCCTGCCCGGCCGCACGCGCCTCCTTGTATTGCTTCGACTCGCGCGTGAACTCCAGCACCATCTCGCGCGTCCACGCCGAACGCCTGGCGTCGGCCAGCGCCTGCAGGACCGTGAGCTGCCGCGTCACCGCCTGGTTGGCCATCGCCTGGACCCGCGAGTCGATGGTCGTGCGCACCACCAGCCCGTCGGTGTAGATGCTGTAGCCCTTGCGGTCGGCCCACTCGATCAGCCAGCGGCGCAGTTGCTGGCTCAAGTGCGGCGCCGGGCCCAGCGGCTCGTTCTGGCGTTCGAAGTCGACCCGCAGCGGCCGCTGCTTGAGGGCCTGGTACTTCGCGGCATCCAGCTTCTTGTGCTTGACCATCTGCGCCAGCACGATATTGCGGCGCTGGGTCGCGCGCTCCGGATTGATCACCGGGTTGTAGTAGCTGGTTCCCTTGAGCATGCCGATCAGGGTGGCGCTTTCCAGGACATCCAGTGCGTCGGCCGACTTGTCGAAATAGGTGCGGGCCGCCATCTCGATGCCGAACGCGTTGTACAGGATCGGGACAGTATTGAGGTAGGTCTCGAGGATTTCCGGCTTGGAATAGATCGCCTCGATCTTCAGCGCGGTGATCGCTTCCTTGACCTTGCGGGTGAGCGTCGGGGCCCGGCCGATTTCTTCCGGGTAGAGGTTGCGGGCCAGCTGCTGGGTGATGGTGGAGCCGCCTTCGCGGTCGCCCGAGATCGTGCGCAGCGCGGCCGAAGCGGTGCGCTTGAAGTCCATTCCGTGATGCTCGTAGAAGCGGTGATCTTCGGTCGCGATCAACGCCGCCACCACGTTGGGGGAGATGTCGGCGAGCTTGACCCAGTCGCGGTTGGCCCGCTTGAACATCGCCAATTCCTTGCCGTCGGCCGACATCACGATCGCCGGCGCTTCGGACTTCGACTTGCGCACGTCGCCGATGCTGGGGGTGAACGGGATCAGCACCAGCACGTACAGCAGCGCCAGCAGCGGGAACACGGCCAGCAGGATCGCCGCGCGCTTCCACCGGCCTTGCGGCAGGCGGTTGAAGAGGTCGACGACGAAGTCGCGGGCGCGGGCAAAAGCCGTATTCATGGGACAGGGGTCTCGGACTTGGGGCAACAGATCAGCTCAAGCATGAGCGTAGGACGCAGCCGCGTCATCGGGTGTAGGACGCAACCCCAACGGCCGGCCGTGAATGCCGCGCGTGGGGGAGATTCCAGGGATGATTGGCCAGGTCTGGTGGGATGCGGACGATGCCCGTAGGGCGTGTGTGTCAGGGGCCTGTTGGCGGCCGGTAATGCATCGGCATCAGGCGCCGGACCACCGGCCCTGCGACATCCCACGACATGCATTTGCCCAGGAAAAATGGCGGCGGCGCGCCGGCCGGGCGAACTTCGCCGCGGGCCTGCGCCTGCTGCGCAAGATAGCCCGGGATGGTCTGGAAGGCTGCTGTCGCCAGATTGAACAGCAACTCGCGCATGTGGGTGCAGCCGGCGACGCCGCCGATCGCTGTGTCGATGGCCTTGCGCCAGCCGGCGCCGAGCGTCGCGCCGACCAGCTTTTGCATCGGATCGGTGGCCGCCTGGCATTCCCCGAAAGGCGCGCTTTCCATGGCCGTCGCAAGCGCCCGGATCGTCAGCGCGGCATCGACCGTCACCCGGATCCGCATGTGGTGGATGGCGTCGCCCGGCGCCAGTTCGCCGCGTTCGCTCATCTGGATCGGATAGCTCTTGAAATCGACCAGCTCGGCGTCGATGTCGAACAGGCCGTCCTCCCGCGCGAAGCCTTCGAAGGAAATGCGGCGGGTGTGCAGGGGCTTGCGGGGCGACGGGACGGGCAGGGACATGGCTCGATTCTAGGCAAGGCCCAGGATCCGCCGGGCCTGCACCTCGTGCGGCCGGTCGATCATCTTGCCGTCGAGCGATGCGACTCCGCCAGACGGGCCCTCCCGCAGCGCTTTGAGCACCGCGTTGGCCCACGCCAGTTCCTGCTCGCTCGGATGGAAGGCGGCATTGATGGTGTCGCACTGCGCCGGATGGATCGCGGCCTTGGCAGCGAAGCCGTCGATGCGGCCTTGCGTGGTCTCAAGCGCGAGCCCTTCAAGATCGCGGAAATCGGTGTACACGGTGTCGATCGGCACCACGCCGGCCGCGGTCGCCGCCATCAGGCACAGGTCGCGCGTGAGCCGGAACGGGCTTCGGTACTGGCCGTCGGGGCTGCGGTTGGTGGTGGCACCGATCGCGCAGGACAGGTCCTCCGCGCCCCATAGCAGGCCCCACAACCGCGGCCCGCAGGCCTCGTAGCCTTTCAGGGCCAGCACCGCCTGCGGCGTTTCGGTGGCCACCGGAATGATAGCGGTGACCCCCGGCGCCAGCCCGAGCGAGGCCTCGAAAGCGTCCAGGTAGTGCCCGAGCTGGATCACATCCTGCGGGCCGCCGCATTTGGGCAGCATGACGCCGTCGGGCCGGCCGGCCATCACCGCTGCCAGGTCGCGCAGCAGCATGCCGGTGTCGAGCGCGTTGACGCGGACGAAGATCTTCTTGTCGCCGCGCGGCTGTCCCAGCAGCCCGAGCACGGTGGCGCCGGCAGCTTCCTTGCTGGCCTGGGCCACGGAATCTTCCAGGTCGAGAATCAGCGCATCGGCCGAACAGGCCATCGCCTTGTCGAACTTGCGCGGGCTGTCGCCCGGCACAAACAGCAGCGAGCGGATCATGTCGCGGCGGCCGGTTGCACCAGCATCAGCGCGGCACGGTCGCAGATGCAGACCACTTCACCGCGCTGGTTGTAGCCACGGTGCTCGAAGTCGACGATGCCGGAATCGGTGCGGGATTTCGACAGCCGCTTGCCCTTGACGGTGGTTTCCACCCGCAGCGTGTCGCCGGCGAACACCGGCTTCGGAAACCGGATCTCCTTGAACCCGAGGTTGCCGATAGTGGTGCCGAGCGTGGTCTCGGTCACGCTGATGCCGACCACCAGCGCCAGGGTGAACATGCTGTTGACCAGCGGCCGGCCGAATTCGGTTTTGGCGGCGAATTCGGCATCGAGATGCAGCGGCTGGGTGTTCATGCTGAGCGTCGTGATCAGCAGGTTGTCCATTTCGGTCACGGTGCGCGTCACCGCATGGCTGAAGACATGACCGGGTTCGAACTGCTCGTAGTAGAGGCCTGCCATGGGGAACTCCGGGAACAATGGATGCCGGTGATTATCGGTTCAGTCGCCGTAGCGGCTTCTTTCTCCAGACGCCGTAGAAGTAGGCCGCCTGCAGCGTGAGGCCGATCAGGTACGCGGCCGGATGCGCCATCCAGATCCCTTTCAGACCGAACCAGCGGTTGAAGGTCCAGCCCAGGGGAAACAGCACGAAGGCCAGCAGGGTCAGGGAGATCAGGGTCGGCACCAGCACCGTGCCGCTGGCGCGCATCACGCCTGAAAACACGCTGCCCAGTCCCAGCAGCACCGCGCCCCAGACCGCGATGTGCAACAGGCTGGCCGCCAGCTGCACCACCTGCGGATCGGTGATGAACCAGCCGATCACCTGCGAAGCCAGCAGCGTGCCCAGCACCGCCAGGGTGCCGGTCAGCGCGATTTGCATCCCCAGGCCGACCCGGGTCACGGCAGCGACCTGCTCGAAACGGCCGGACCCGATCGCCTGCGCCGCCAGGATCGACGCCGTAATGGCGATCGACATCGCCGGAAACAGCACGAAGGCCATCACCTGGCTGACAGCGCCCCAAGCCGCGGTGGCCTGCGAACCATGGCTGTTGACCAGGGTGACCAGGGCCAGGTCGGCCAGCGAACCGGTGATGAAGAACAGGCCGGTTGGAATGCCCAGGCGCACCACCGGCCGCAGCAGCCGCGGCTGGATCCGCCAGCACGGCAGGAACGCCCGGTCGGGCGCCAGCGGATGCCGGCGCCGCCGCAGGTGCCAGCCGATCCAGGCCAGCGCCAGCGCGGTGGCCACCACCGAGGCCCAGGCGCCACTGGTGATGCCCAGCGGCGGCAGGCCGATCCAGCCGCGAATCAGCGCCGGCGTCAGCAGCAGGATCACCGCCGACGAGACCAGCAGCGACAGCAGCGGCGTGACCGTGTCGCTCACGCCGCGCAGTACCGACGCCGCCAGGATCGAGACGAACAGCAGCGGCAGGAAGGCCATCATCACGCGCGCGTACGAGATCGCGTCGGGCAACACGTCGGCCGGCGTTCCCAGCAGTCTGAGCAGCGGCCCTGCCAGCAAGAAGCCGAGCAACCCGATCAGCGCGCCGAGCAACGCACCAGCGGTCAGGACCGTGCCGGCGATGGCGCGGACACGGTCGATGTCGCTGGCGCCCCAGGCCTGGCCGATCACGATCGACGCGCCCGAGCCCAGGCCGATCACGAAGGCGACGAAGAACATCAGCAGCGGCAGGAAGGCAGCCACCGAAGCCAGCGCACCGACGCCCAGCAGCTGGCCGACGTAGATGTTGTTGAGCGTTCCGGACAGCGCCTGCAGCAGGTTGGTCAACACCAGCGGGCCCAGGAAGACCAGGAAGGTTCGCCACAGCGGGCCGGTGTCGGCGGACACGGTCCTGGCCGTGTCGGGTGCTGGCGATGGGGGGCTGGTCATGGGCGGACTGGGCAGTATGCATCGGCTGTCTTGCTGCCTTTAGACTGCTGCCATCGGCGCGCGCGCCGGCTTCCAAGGAGATTTTCCGATGACCGTTGAAACCCTGCCGCTCGACCCCGGCATCCGCTCGCGCCTGCTCGGCGTGACGACTGGAACCCTGACCACCGTGCTGCTCAAGAAGGGGCTGCGCAACGTCTGGCTGCGCGGCACCATGCCGCTCGCGCCCGACCAGCCGCGGCTGGTGGGCCGGGCCTTCACGCTGCGCTTCGTCTCGGCGCGCGAGGATCTCGCCACTCCGGCGTCCTGGGGCTCGCCGATTTCGACCCGCGCCGCGATCGAGGCAATGACGCCCGGCTGCATCGCGGTGGTCGGCGCCATGGGCGTGACCGACGCCGGCATCTTCGGCGACATCCTGTGCGCGCGCATGCACAAGCGCGGCGTCGCCGGGCTGGTCACCGACGGTGTGATCCGCGACCTCGAAGGCGTTCTGGGAACCGGCCTGCCGGTGTGGTGCCAGGGGCGGGCCGCGCCGGCGTCGGTCAACGGCCTGACCTTTGTCGGCTGGCAGGAGCCGATCGACTGCGGCGGCGTCGCGGTATTTCCCAACGACGTGATCGTGGTCGACCAGGATGGCGCGGTGCTGATCCCGGCC
>JAJAZH010000293.1 GCA_026785815.1 Ramlibacter sp.
GAGATAGGCGCTTTCGATGCGCACGGCATCGGGCCTTCTGATCCATTGCGCCACAGCGGAGGTTGACGCCGCCTGTGGCGGAAGCACGGATGCAATGGTCGGCGACAGGTCATGCAGCGGGCGATTCAGCATCGTCAAAGGTTAGGCCAGCGGGGCCAGGAAGACGACGGCGACCGCGAGCGGTGAACCATCTCCAGCCGCGCCGCCCACTCCCCCGTCCCCGCCACTGTCGCCGCCGTCCCCGCCGCCTTCCACCTCGAACATCGAGGGCGCAAGCGCGAGATCGATCAGGCCCTGCGGAGCCAGCGATAAAGCCCTATATCGCTAAACTGATGAGCTGTCGTAGCGCCACAGATGCTGATGAGTCAATCGTACAAACAGGTGATTGGCCAGCTCAGCTGGAAATGCTATAAGCGAACACGTCCGAGGGTGTCGTCATGTCCGTGGTCCGAAATTTCCTGATCGGAGCGCTCACCGCGCTGCTGTGCGGGTCGCTGCACGCCGACCCCGGCGAACGGATGGCTTTGGTCATCGGCAACTCGGCGTATCCCAAGGCACCGTTGACCAATCCCCGCAAGGACGCCCGGGACATGACGTCCCTTTTGCGGCAGGCTGGTTTCACCGTCGATCAGCAACTTGACACGACCAAGGGGCAGCTGAGCCAGGCGGTCGCCCGTTTCGGCGCGGCCATCAAGGACCCGAAGGTCAAGTTCGCGCTCTTTTATTACGCCGGCCACGGGCTACAGCAGGAATGGCGAAATTACCTGGTGCCGGTTTCGGCCGATATCCGGTCCGCTGCGGACGTCAAAAGCAAGACAGTGGACGTCAGCGAACTGCTGGCATACATGGAGCAGGCAAAGGGACGCAGCTTCCTGGTGATCCTGGACGCCTGTCGCGACGATCCGTTCGCGGGCAACTACCGGCCGCCGGACAAGGGACTGACCCAGTTCGACGCGCCCGTAGGCAGCCTGCTGGCCTATGCCACCGCGCCCGGCAGCGTCGCGCAGGATGGCGACGGCGAAAACGGGCTGTACACCGGCAATCTGCTGCGCGAGTTCGCAGTCCGCGGCGCCCGGCTGGAAGACGCGTTCAAACGGGTGCGCCTGAACGTGCGCCTTGCTTCGCAGGGCATGCAGGTTCCCTGGGAAAGCACGTCACTGGAAGACGATCTCTACCTCTTTCCTTCGGAACGGATGACGCTGACCGATGCCGAACAGGACCAGCTGCTCGAGCGGGAAATCAGCAGCTGGACCCGAGTCCGGTCCAGCAACGACTTCCAGCAACTGGCCGGCTTCATCAGAGAATACCCAAGTGGGAGTGTCAGCGAGCTGGCGCAGGCACGCCTCAACCGATTGCTTGCGGCCCAGTCCAAGCGAAAAAATGAGAGCGTCCAGATCGCGGCAGCCACCACCACGCAGATCACCCGCGATGTCCTGGTCCGGGTCGAGCTCGCGGGTCAGCAGGCGGCGCAAGCCGAGGCACAGCGGCTGGCAGCCGAGCAGGCGGAACAATCGCGGCGACAGGCAGCTGTGCTGGCCCTGCAGCAGCAGGAAGCCGTCCGTGCCGAAGCCGCAAGCCTGGCCGCCCAGCAGGCCGACGCGGCAACTTTGGCGCAGCGGCGCCTGCTGGAAGCCCAGGCCCGCGCCGCCGAACTGGACGCGCAACGGGTCGCCGCGCGTGCGGCGCAGGACGCCGCGGTGGCGAAAGCCGAAGCACAGCGCATGGAGGAACAACGCCGCGAGTCGCTGGCTCGGGCCGCCGAGACACAGGCGCAGCAAGCTGCCGCTCTGCGCGCCGCCCAGCAAGTGGAACGTCTGCGGGCCGATGCGCAGCGCCTGGAGGCGGCCAGGATCGAGATCGAGCGCGTTGCCGCTGCCCTCGATCAGGAACGTATGCTCGCTGCGGCTCGAGAAGAGGTTGCCCGGGCGCAGGCTCGGGCGCAGGCCGCCGCGGCGCACGCTGAACTCGTCGAGCAAGAAAGCCGCGAGCGCGCCCTTGCCCAGACCCGGCAGGCCGAACAAGCCGGGCTTGAACTTACACGGCTGGCAATCGAGAAGGAACTTGCGGCCTCCCGCCTGGCGACCATCGTGGCTGCCGCCGCGCCAAAACAAGCCGCACTGGAAATCGGCGCGATCTTTGCGGCGACGCCTTACTTCAAGGGCTCCAACGAGCATCAGCGCAGCTACCAGACGGGCGACCAGTTCAACTACCAGGTGGTCGACGGGTTCACCAAGGCCAGCAAGCCCTTGTCGATGCAGGTGACCGCGGTGGATGTCGAGGCCGACAGGGTGGAATACAACAACGGCGAATACGTTTCCGACACCATGGGCAACACGATTGCCAATCCCCGCGGCGGCTTCAGCACCCCGCGCCAGTTTTATCCGGCGGAACTGTTCGTGGGAAAAAAATGGCGCACCATGTTCAAGCAGTCCCGGCCCGGCGGCATTGTGTACACGTACCGGTACGACCTGAAGGTGGTCGGCCGGGAAACGATCGTCGTCCCGGCCGGCACCTTCGACACCTTCAAGATCGAAGCGCGTGGCTTCAACATGCAGTTGAACGCCCGGCTCGAACGCAACATCTGGGTTGCGCCCGGAGTCAGCGGCGATATTGCCCACGAGATCGTGGTGCGGCTGCGCAACGGCGTGATCGAGCAGTTCGACCGGCAGGAACTGGTGTCTTTCCGGCAAGCGGCGCTGCGAACCGCCACGCGCTGACCGTTTTTTCATTGCTTCACCGAAGCGAGAAGGAGTCGTCATGAGGGTGTCTACAGTTAGCCTGTCATCGTCGTCCAGCAGGGCATGCCTGATAGCTGCGTTTGCAGCCCTGATGTTGCTCGGTTGCGGGGGCGGAGGCAGCGGCGATGGCGGTGGTGGCGCCACCGTCGCGATCCTGGACAGTTTCGGGCAGGCTGTCGATGCTGGCAATGGCGGCGGCGGCAGCGGGGACTCCGGTGCGGATGGCACGGCCGGCGAGGGAAAGCCGATCGTCGGGGCCCGGGTGGAAGTGACTGACGCGACCGGCAAGACCGTATCCGGCACGACCGATGCGCAGGGCTATTACCGGGTCAAGGTGACCAGCTTCACACCACCCTTCGTGGCCAAGGTCACCAAGAGCGACGGCAAAGTGCTGCATTCCCTCAGCGTCGCGGCGCTCAAGGTCAACGGATTCATTACCTTGAACCTCACCGGGCTGACCGACAAGGTGGCCTCGGACGTTGCGGTCAAGGCAGGCAAGAAGGGCGCTGCCGACCTGACGCCGCAGATCGTCGCGGCCAATCCCTCGGCGGTCTCCCAGGCCGTCAGCAACCTGGCCAGCCAGTTGTCTTCAGTGATCATCGCCGCCGGACTCAACCCGGCGACCTTCGACCCGATTGCCACGCCGTTCCGGCCGAACCTCACCGGCTACGACTTCGTTCTGGAAAACGTCAAGGTGGTGGTGGCGCCCGATGGCTCGACCCAGGTGACGCAGACGTTCGCCGGGGCATCGCCGATCGACAAATACGTGGGCACCTGGAGCGGCTGTTTTATCGAGGGGACAGGCTCAGCCAGAGACACCTTCACCATCGCCAAAACGGGCACCATCACCGCCAGCACCACCGGGACGGACACCATCTATGCGTCGACGAACTGTTCTGGCACCCCAACGAGCTCGAAAGCCACCAGCAGCAGCACTGTCACCTTCCGGGGCACCAAGATTCTGGGCGCCGACACGGTGGACAAGATTGAGGATTCCAACCAGGGCAAGCAGGTGGCGGTGATCAAGAACGGACAGCTTTACGTCGGTCGAGAGGTCAGGGACGGAGGCTCGGTGGACAGCGAGGGGTATCCCACGTCACTGGACCCGATCCC
>JAJAZH010000294.1 GCA_026785815.1 Ramlibacter sp.
CAGGCGGTTGACGGTCTGGACGATCGCTTCTTCGCGCGCCTGGAGCATCTGCTCCTTGAATGATGGCTTGGCGCCAGCGACTCGGTTCATGCGCGGGATTCTAGGGCAGTTACGTCTATCAACAACTGCGCGCCTTCCTTACACACAGCTGTCACAAGCCATACGCGCCTGTGTGGAACACTCGGACGGCACACATTCTGCATGTGGGTCTGCGACGCGAAGGCGCCCATGAAAACCATCTCGTTCCAAGTTCTTGCCTGGCTGGCGGCAGTCACTGTCGCGCTATTGCTGGCATGGGCCGCCCCCACCGAATCGGCCTTGATGGGCCGGCTCCCGTCCCTGAACGCCAAACGCCTGAACCAGCAGCCGATCGCCCTGCCTCAAGAGTTGCCTGGCCATCGCACGCTGGCGCTGGTCACATTCCAGCGCGGGCACCGGGGCGAGATCGAGAGCTGGATCACGGGCTTGCAGCTGCGCGAAAACACGTCGATCGCCTGGCTGAAGATGCCCGTCCTCGAGGACCCCGGCACCGAAAGTGCCCGCAGCGTCATCGAAAGCGGCATGCGAGAGCGCCACCGCACCGAAGTGGACCGCGCGCGGCTGGTTCCGGTCTTCACCAATCGCGACGCCTTCATGCGCGCCGTCGGCCTGTCCGGCCCCGAGCATGCCTGGGTGCTGGTGGTCGACCGAGACGGCCAGGTGCTGGCCCGAGTCGAAGGCGAGTACAGCGTGGAAAAGGGCGACGCCTTGCGCGAGACGCTGCTGGCCCAGTTCTGAAAGCGGCGAGGCGCGCAGCCGACCCAGCGACTGACGACGCCCGCGGCGCTGGGCCTATTGCAACGCTTCCCAGAGCCGCAGCGGCGTGAGCGGCATCTGCAATCGAGGCGCTTGCTCCGGACGGCCGGCGCGCGCGATCGCATCCGCCACCGCATTCACCACGCTCGGCCCGGCGCCGATGGTGCCCAGCTCGCCAACGCCCTTGACGCCCAGCGGATTGTTTTTGCAGGGCGTCGACTGGTCCATCCCGGTGACGAAATCGCAGGCCATGATCTCGGCCCGCGGCGCGGCGTAATCCATCAGGCTGCCGGTGACAGGCTGCCCGGTCTGAGCGTCATAAGCCATGTGCTCGCACAACGCTTGCCCCATCCCCTGCACCGCACCGCCATCGAGCTGGCCGCGCACGATCATCGGGTTCACCACCCGGCCGACGTCGTTGACGCTGCTGTAGGCCACGACCTGGATCTCACCGGTCTCGGGATCGAGTTCGACTTCGCTGATGTGACAACCGTTGGGCCAGCTCGGACCGGAGACCGACGACGTGCTCTCGACGAAGATGCGGCCCTCGGGCTGCCTGCCCGCCAGCTCGAACAACCCGATGCCGATGTCGGTGCCGCGCACGCTGAAGCGGCCGGCCGCATAACCCAGGTCTTGCGCAGCGGCCTCGAGCTCGCCGGCGGCCAGCTGGCGGGCCTGGTCCATCGCCTTGTCGGCGCCAATGGTCAGCGCCGAGCCGCCGGCGAACAGCGAGCGTGAGCCCGCGCTGCCGAAGCCGTCACCGCGATCGGTGTCGCCCAGCACCACCTGCACCCGATCCAGCGGCACCTGAAACACGTCGACCATCAGCTGCGCCAGCGTGGTCGCGATGCCCTGTCCCATGGCGTTGACGGCGGAGAAGACCTCCACCATCCCGTCACCGCGCACAGCCACCGTGACGCGCTCCTGCAGCGCGTTGCCGCCGGTCCATTCGAGGAAGGTCGAGATTCCCTGGCCGCGCACGCGGCCGCGCGCCTGGCTGGCTTGCGCGCGCGCTGCAAACCCGTTCCAGTCGGCCTGCGCCAGCGCCTGGTCCATCACGTGTTCGAAGCGGCCGCTGTCGTAGGTCTGGCCCATCGGGTTGGTGTACGGCATCTGCTCCGGGCGGATGAAGTTGCGCCGCCGCAGCGCGATCCGATCGATGCCGGTCTGACGCGCCGCCTCGTCCATCAGCCGCTCGATGATGAAAATCGCCTCCGGCCGGCCGGCGCCCCGGTAGGCTCCGGTCGGCGCGGTGTTGGTCAGCACACCCTTGAAATGGAAATCGATCAGGGGAATGTCGTAGACGCTGGTCTGGACCCAGGGGCCGATCAACAACTGGATCGCCAGGCCGGTCCCGGTGGCATAGGCGCCGACGTTGGCCAGGCCGCGCAGGCGCAGCGCCAGGATCTTGCCGTCGGCGGCCAGCGCCAGCTCGGCCTCGGTCTGCACATCGCGACCGTGGGTGGCCGAGATGAATTCCTCGCTTCGATCGGCGACCCATTTGAGCGGCCGCTGCAACTGCAGGGCGGCCCAGGCCAGGGCCACATCCTCCGGATAGGCGCCGGTCTTCATGCCGAAGCCGCCGCCGACGTCGCCGACGGTGACACGCACCCGGTCCGGAGCCAGCGACAGGACGTCGCACAGCGTCGTCTTGACGCCGGACGGCATCTGCGTGCTCATGCGCAGGGTCAGCCGGCCGTCGTCGGCGACCCATGCCAGCGCCGAGCGCGGCTCGATCGTGAAGGCGACCACCCGCTGGTTGACGACCGACAGCGACACCACGTGCGCAGCCTGGGCGAACGCCTGCGCCGTCTGCTCTGCCTTGCCGTGGCGCATCTCGGCGGCGATGTTGTCGGGCGCGGCTTCGCACAGCGCCGGCGCGTCCGCGCCGACCGCCTGGTTCAGATCGACAACGGCCGGCAGCTCCTGGTAGTCGACGACCACCGCTTCGGCCGCATCACGGGCCTGTTGCAGCGTCGCTGCGGCGACCAGCGCCACCGCTTCGCCGACGAAGCGCACCCGCTCGTGCGCCAGCGGGCGGCGCGGCGGCGTTGCGCCCGGCGCGCCGCCGGCCCGCTTGAAGTCCTTGCTGCCGGGAAGCGGCTTGACGCCCGCTGCGGCAAGTTCCGCTCCGGTGTAGATGCCGACCACGCCTGGCATGGCCCTGGCCGCGGCAGTATCGACAGAGACCAGGGTGGCGTGCGGATAAGGCGAGCGCACGAAGCAGACGTTGAGCTGTCCGGCGGGAACCACATCGTCGGTGAACTTGCCGACGCCCTTGAGCAGGCCCTCGTCCTCGATCCGCTTGACGGCGCGGCCACTGCCGAAACGGGTGACGGGGTCGGACGCGGCGGCGGTCTCGGTCTCGGCTGGAAAGGAAATAGTCATGCCGCGAGTCTGGCCGATTTTGACCGGGTCTGCAGCCGCCCGGACGCTCAGCGGCCGCCGTTGCCCAAGCTGCCGACCGCCTTCTCGCTCATCCAGCGCAGCAGGTCGAGCCACATCTGCCGCATCTCGGCATCGAGCGGGGTGCGCATGGAGTTGGGCAACTCGATCGTCACCACCGGCACGCCCTTGTGGACTCCGCCGTAATTACCCAGCGAGCCCGGGAAGATCCCGACCTGGTCGAGATAGAGACGGCCGAGTTTGGACGGTGGCACCGACGGCCCGTCGAAGTCCAGCACGCCATAAGGTGCGTGGATCGCAACGATCAGGTGAGGCTTGAAGCTTTGCATCTGCTCGTGCAGGTAGCGTGTCTCCGGCTCGGACAGCGGCCGCTTGCCCGGCCAGCGGCGCGGATCCTTGCGGGTGCGCTGCTCCCAGTAGACGGCGGCGTCGCGCTCCCAGTTGGGCGTCGGGAAGTTGCGGTTCAGGTCGACCCCATTGGCATTGACGCGGCGCGGCGGCTGCGCCAGCACACCGTCCGGGTTGAGCACCGGGATGAAGCGCCAGTGGACCGGTTGCGGCATCTGCGCCGGCTGCTTCGCCATCGCCATCCAGTGGATCGCCAGCGAACCCGCCGACAGTTCGTCGCCGTGAATGCCGCCCATCACCAGCACCCGAAGCTTGGCGCCCTCGGTACGGATGTCACGCGTGAACAGCGGCACGCCCTTCACCGAGCGTCCGGTGCCCGGCTCCAGCTCGGCGGCCAGGCACAACGGGCGGCTGACATTCGGCAGTCGGCGCATCACGCTATCGCAGGCTGCGGCGGTTGCGGTTGCGGTTGCTGCGCCGGCTGCGGTTGAAGTTGCTGGAACCGTGGCCTTGGCCGCCATCGACTTGGCGGCGGCCGGCGACTTGGCCGACGACGCCGACCTGGCCGGAGCCACACTCTTTTTAGCCACCGATGACTTGGCCGGTCCTTCCGCAACCGGCCCGGCGGCCAGTGTCGGCGCGGCCAGCACCAGGGCGGCGAGGCCACAGGTCAGGGCGACGCGAACCGGCTGGAATGGATGAGGTTCAGTTAAAGGCAGCGGAGACAGCATGGAGCCTGCAGGGTGCGCCACAGGATAAGCGATCCAGCGGACCGCCCTGTGACCGGACGCCGCTGCATCAGTCGTCTTTTTCACCGGGGCGGTACAGGGTTTCGCGGCCCATCCGGTCCAGCACCAGCTCTGCGGTCCAGGGCAGCATCAGCGCGCCGCATCGGCTGTCGCGGTACAGCCGCTCCAGCGGCAGGTGTTTCATCATGCTCTGGCCGCCGCAGGTCCGGATCGCCAGCCGGGCGATGTCGTTGGCGCCTTCCATCACCGTGTATTGGGCGGCGTAGAGCCGCATGCGCTCGTCATGCGACGGATGCGGCTTCGCCTCCTGGATCGCGCGAACGAAGATGCTCTTCAGGTTCTCCAGCTGGATCCGCATCTGAGCGACCGCGATCTGCTTGGTCGGATACATGCGGCGCAGCGTGCGCCGCTCGCCCGGCTGCGTCGGCAAGCCGGTGGCTTCGTTGATCTCGCCGCGCAGGTAGCTCACGGTGAAGTCGAAGGCCGCATTGGCGATCCCGAGGTAGGTCGGCGCCAGCGTGAAGAACATCGCCGGCCAGGTCTGCGCGCCCTGGTAGTAGACGCCACGCGGCATCAGCTGCTCGTCGTCAGTGACCAACACGTCCTTGAACGTGAGGTTGCGGCTGACCGTGCCGCGCATTCCCAGCGGGTTCCAGTCGCCGCTGACCGTGACGCCGGGGCTGGCGGCCGGCACCGCGAGATACAGCGTGTCGCGCGCGTCGAGACGGGCATCGCCCCCCGCCGCTCCAGGCGACGCTTCGTCCTTCTGCTCGGTGCACAAAATGCCGTAATAGTGCGCTGCACCCGACAGCGAAGCAAAGATCTTGCGGCCGTTGATGCGCCAGCCGCCTTCCACCTTGGTGGCGGTGGTGCCGAACGGCGCGCGCCCGGCGGCGGCGGCGCTGCCCTCTGAAAACGGCTGCGCGTAGATGGCGCCGTCATCGACC
>JAJAZH010000295.1 GCA_026785815.1 Ramlibacter sp.
ACGGCGCAGTAACGGCTCTGGATCTCGGCGTCGGCCAGCAGGCCGGCGGCCGTGCCCTGGTGGACGATGCAGCCCTGGTCCAGGATGTAGGCCCGGTCTGAGATCGACAGCGCCCGCTCGACGTTCTGCTCGACCAGCAGGAGGGTGGTGCCGCTGCGTTTCATGCGCACAAACAACTCGAACATCTCATCCACCAGCACCGGCATGATCCCTTCCGACGGCTCGTCCAGCAGGATCATGCGCGGCCGGGCCATCATGGCGCGGGCGATCGACAGCATCTGCTGCTCGCCGCCCGACATCGATGTCGCCTCCTGGCCCAGCCTTTCCTTCAGGCGCGGGAAGGTGGCGGCGATCTCCTCGATCATGGCGTCGGTCTCGCCGCGCCTGGCGCTGGCGATGATCCCGAGCTGCAGGTTCTCGCGCACCGTCAGGCCGGGCACGATCCGCCGGTCTTCCGGCACATAGGCCAGGCCGTGGTGGTAGCGCGCATGCGCCGGCAGGCCGTGCAGCGGCTGGCCGTCGAACAGCATCGAGCCCGAGCTTTTCGCCAGCAGGCCCATCAGCGTGCGCAGGGTGGTGGTCTTGCCGGCGCCGTTGCGCCCCATCAGCGTCACGATCTCGCCGGCGCCGACATCGAAGGAAATGTCCTGCACCACATGGCTGCGGTCGTACCAGGCGTTGAGGCCGCGGACTTCGAGCATGGAGGCCTGGCGATCCGTCATCAGTGTCCGCCCGGCCGCCCGCAGGGCACTGCGCCCCCTTGGGGGCAGCGATCAAAGTGAGCGTGGGGGTCCGTCATGACTGGCCAAGATAGACGCGCCGCACTTCGGCGTTGGCGCGGATCTCGTCGGGGCTGCCTTCGGCCAGGAACTCGCCGTGGTGCAGCACGATGAGGCGCTTGCAGATTCCCATCACCAGCTTCATCTTGTGCTCCACCAGGATGACCGTGCGTTGCGCTGCCAGCCCAACGATCAGGTCCATCATGACGGTGGTTTCCTGCGGCGACATGCCGGCCGTGGGTTCGTCCATGAGCAGGATCCGCGGATCGGCCGCCAGCGCCATCGCCACTTCGAGTCCGCGCTGCTGCCCGTGTGCGAGGTCGGCCGCCGTCTTTGCGCGCAGCGGCGCCAGGCCGACCCGCGCCAGCAGCGCGTCGGCCTCGTCCGCGAGACCCGCCAGGGCGGCCCGGGGCCGCAGGAAGTCGAACCGCGAATGGCGCATCTGCAGCGCCACGCGGACGTTCTCGTGGGCGCTGAGCTGCTTGAAGACGTTGGTGATCTGGAAGCTCTTGGCGATGCCGCGCCGCGCGTATTCATGCTGGGCCAGGCCGGTCACGTCGTCGCCCTTGAACAGCACCTGGCCCGTCGTCGGCGCGAAGGCGCCGCTCAGGATGTTGAAGAAGGTGCTCTTGCCAGCGCCGTTGGGACCGATGATGGCGCACAGCTCGTTGGCCCGGAACTGCGCCGAGATGTTGCCCAGCGCCTGGAAGCGGCCGAAGCGCTGGCTGACCTGGCGGGCTTCGAGGATGACGTCGCCGGTCAAGGCCTTGCCCCCGGGAGCGTGACGACGGCGAAGCGGCGCAGGCTGTGCAGCAGGCTGCCCCAGACGCCGCGGGGGAAGAACAGCACGAACAGCATGAAGACGATGCCCACCACCGCCATCCAGTGCCGGGTGAGGTTGGTGACGATGTCCTCCAGGTACAGGAACAGCGCCGCGCCCACGAACGGCCCGAAGAACGTGCCCATGCCGCCGAGCAGGCACATCATCACCGCCTGGCCCGATTGCAGGTAGTGCAGGGAGTCGATCGGCACCACCGACAGGTGCAGGGCGCGCAGCGCGCCGGCCAGGCCACAGAGCGCGGCCGACAGCACGAACACCAGCAGCTTGGAACGGGCCACGTCGTAGCCGCACGCAGCGGCGCGCTTTTCGTTCTCGCGGATGGCCTCGATCACCGCGCCGAACGGCGACGCCAGGATCCGCGAGACCAGCCACAGCGCGCCGGCCACGAACACGAAGATCACGTAGTACTTGGTGATCGGCTGGGTGAAGTCGAACTTCATGCCGCCGACCTCGACCGCCGGCACCAGCACGCCGCGCAGTCCGTTCTCGCCGCCGGTCCAGCGTTCGGCCTTGTAGAAGGCGTAGTAGACGATCTGCGCCAGCGCCAGCGTCACCATCGAAAAGTAGATGCCACGGGTGCGGATCGCGAGGAACCCGATCGCGAGGCCGACCAGCGACGAAGCAGCGACTCCGATCAGCACCGCCAGGATCCACGGCACGCCGACGTGGACGATCGCCATGCCGGCCATGTAGCCGCCAACGCCCAGGAACGCCGCATGGCCGAACGACAGCAGGCCGGTGTAGCCGAACAGCAGGTTGAAGCCGACGGCGAACAGGCCGAAGATCAGGATGTTCACTGCCAGCGCGTGGTACGGCATCAGCAGCGGAAACACCAGCAGGAAAGCGAGCACCGCGGCGACGCGATGGCGCTCGACGGCACGGATCAGGAGCAGCAGCTGCTGGTTCATCTGTCAGTCCCTCAGCCCATCAGTCCGGGCTTGCCGAACAGCCCCTGCGGCCGCACCAACAAAACCAGCGCCATCAACACGAAGATCGACAGCTCGGCATACGCGGGGGCCAGCAGCGAGGTCATGCTGAACACCACGCCGACCAGCAGCCCGGCGACCACCGCGCCCGGCAGCGAGCCCATGCCCCCGACCACCGTGACCACGAAGGACTCGGCCAGCACCGTGATGCCCATCTCGGGATTGACCGCCCGGGTCGGCGCGGCCAGCACGCCGGACAGCCCGGCGATCGCGGTGCCGATGCCGAACACCAGCAGCCAGACCCGGCCGACGTCGATCCCCAGCACCCGCACGATTTCCGGATCGCGCGAGCCGGCCCGGATGATCAGGCCGTAGCGCGTTTTCTCGATGAACAGCCAAAGTGCCAGCACCACCGCCGCCGTGGCGCCGATCAGCACCAGCCGGTACAGCGGGAAGTGGCCGAAGCCGAGGTTCACTGCGCCGCGCAGGGCCGCCGGCGTGCTCGAAGGTATGCCCTCGATGCCGAACAGCACGCGCATCGCCTCGATCAGTACATAACTCAGCCCGAACGTCAGCAGCAGCGGGTAGTCGATGCCGCGTCCATAGAGCGGACGCACCAGAAAGCGTTCGGTCAGCAGGCCGACGCCGCCGACCACCAGCGGTGTGATCAGGAGGCTGAGCAGGAAGCTGCCGGTCAGGGTCTGGAAATAGACGCCGAGGAAGGCGCCCACCATGAAGAAGGCGCCATGGGCGAAGTTCACCACCGTCAGCATGCCGAAGATCAACGACAGCCCGACCGCCAGCAGCGCGTAGATCGCGCCCAGCGCGATGCCGGTGACCAGTTGCAAGGCCAGCAGCGACGGCGTGAATTCACCCATGGCGAACCGTCAGGCCTTGTGGCCGAGTTCGGTGCAGGTGCGCAGGTTGGCTTCGTTCGGCGCCTCGATCGCTACGATGTTGAACACGTCGTTCTTGTCCTTCATGCCCTTGGATTTCGACTCGACGATGAGCACCGACTGCACCGACTGGTGGTCGCATTTGCGGTAGAACTGGTCGCCCTTGTACCAGTTGTATTTCATCCGGCCCATGGCTTCGCTGACCTTGAGAGAGTCGGTGGTCTTGGCGTCCAGCACCGCCTGCAGCACGCTGCGCACCCCGGCATAGCCCAGGGCGCCGTAGTCCGAGGGCACCGCGCCCGCGTGCGCCTTGCGGAACTTGTCGTTGAAGGCCTTGGCCGCCGGGATCTGGTCTTCCATGCCCCAGTAGTAGGAAGTGCCGCCGACGACGCCTTCGAACGCCTCGGCGCCGCCGGCCTGGCGCGAGGTGAACAGAAGCACGGGCGTGATGATCCGGGTGGTGGATTTGAGGCCGAAGTCGGTTGCCTGCTTGACCGAATTGACCAGGTCGCGGCCGAAGTTGCACAGCACCAGAATGTCGGGCTTGAGCGCCTGGATCCGCGGCAGAAAGGCGGAGTAATCCGCATTGCCCAGCGGATGGCGGATGTCGGCCAGGGTGGTGGCGCCCAGCGCCTTGCCGGCCCGCTCGAAGCCGCGCACCATCTCGTGACCATAGGCGTAGTCGGCGGTGAGATAGACGATCCGCTTGCCGTACTTGGGGAAGGCGTAACGCGCCACCGCGCCGGCCGTGATGTGCGGGTTGAGCGCCTCGTGGAAGGTGTAGGGGCTCCAGTCCTTGGCCTCGTTGATGGCGTCCGACTGGCTGATCGAATTGAAGATCACCTTGCGCTCGCGCGTCACCGCGTTGATCGACAGCTGGGTGGCGGCCGACAGCGAGCCGACGATGAAATCGACCTTGTCCTTTTCGATCAGCTCCAGCGTGCGGGTCGCCGCTTCGCCGGGATTGAGCTTGTCGTCGCGCACCAGCAGTTCGACCTTGCGGCCGTTGAAACCGCCGGCTTCGTTGAAGTCCTTGACCGCGATCTCGGCGGCCCGGACCTGGTCCTGCGCTTCGGCCGAGAAGGCGCCGGTGAGCGGCGTCGGAAAACCGATCCGGATCGGCGCGCCCTGGGCCCGCACGATGTTGATCGCGAAGGGCGCGCTGGACAGCGCGGCGCCGGCCGCGCCGGCCTGCAGCAGGCGGCGGCGCGACAGGTCGGACAGGGGGGGTCGATGCGATGAGGTCATGGTCAGTCTCCAGTGGTTGATGTGGCGCATGAACCGCTCATGCGTGGAAAGGCACCGGTCTGTCGCCGGTTCGAGAAAGGGAAGCGGCCGCAGCTTGCGCGGCGTCGCCGGCATCGAGGTCGATCGCGGTTTCGGCCATCGGCGTGAGCGGGTCCCGCTCACCCGCGGGGATGCCGTCGCGCGCCAGCCCCTGCATGTATGCGCCCAGGCGGCGGCCACGCTCGACCACGCGCTGGCCGGCGGGCAGGCGCTGCTGTGCATAGGCCTGCCATGCCGCGGCGGCGCCGTGTTCGCGCAGCGCATCGGCCAGCGCCATGGCGTCCTGCATCGCCTTGGTGACGCCCATGCCGACGTGGGGACGGGCGACGAAAGCCGCATCGCCCAGCAGTGCGACGCGGCCTTGCGCCATCTCGTCGGAGCACAGGTCATGGATCGGCTGCAGAAAGGGCTGGGCGGTTTTTTCCATGATCTCGGCAAACTGCGGCGCCAGCAGCCGGCGGGCATCGGACCGCATGCGGGCGATCTCGCGCCAGGACACTTTGTGCGGCGGGATCCCTTGCGGATGGTGAACTCCGTCGGCGTCGGTCAGCAGCTCGGTCAGCGCGCCCGACGCCGGTGCGGGCCGGTACCAGACGAAATTCCAGGCCCGGTGACCGGGTTCGGTCCGGTTGCCGGCGCCGGCGACCGGGTAGCCGATCAACTGCTCGCCAGGCGGCACGCAGAAGGCGAAGCGTTCGAACACCGAATCGAGGCAGCGGCGCGAGAGCAGCGTTTCTTCGCAAACGCCGCGCCAGGCCACATAGCCGGCGTACAGCGGCTGCACCGCCGGCCACAACTGCTGGCGGATGGCAGAGCGGATGCCGTCGGCCGCCACCAGGAGATCGGCTTCGAAGCGCCCCGCGCTGGTGGCCACCTGCACGCCCCGCAGGTCCTGCCGCACCTGCTGCACGGTCACGCCCGGCCGGTAGCAGTCGGGCGGCAGGAGGTCGCGCAGCAGCTGGTAGAGCCGGCTCCAGGAGGTCAGGACCTGGGGCATGGCGAGCTCTCCCAGCACCGTGCCGTGGTTGTCGAGCGTGACGCGACCGCGCACCGAAACCCCGAGCGCGGTGGCGGGATCCATCCCGCAGCGATGCATGCCCTCGACCAGCGCCGCATGGGTCACGATGCCGGCGCCGCGCCCATCGAGCGTCCCGCTGGCTTTTTCGAGCAGCGTGACGGTGTGCCCGTCGCGTGACAGCAGGTTGGCGGCCATCAAGCCGCCCAGGGAACCGCCCGCGATCAAGACGCTTGCCATGACTGGACTAGGGCCTGTTCACACTATTGACGCAGGCGCGAACGGGCTCAATCGGGGGGCAATCTAGGCGCCCGCCGCCACCCGCATCGACATGCGGGCAAGGCGGGTAACGACGAGTGGCGCCCGATTCAGCCCGTTCCCTGCGGGTTGCGGCCAAAAAGGCCATGCGCCGCGTTCCAAAGCCTTGCCGGGGGGCGACCCGGGCTGCGTTTTGCGCCTTGCGCATGACCTTTTTGACGAGCAACGCGTCCTCCGTAAATAGTGGGAACAGGCCCTAGCTCAGACGGCGCCAGCCCGTTCGGCCGCAGGGA
>JAJAZH010000296.1 GCA_026785815.1 Ramlibacter sp.
CACCTGCTCGTACTGGCGCCACTCATCGCCCAGTTTTTCTTTCCAGTCGTTGTTGGCCTTGATGCCGTAGCCGTAGCAGATGTGGACGGCGGTCGTGCAGGTCAGCCCCTGTGCGGCGCGCTCCAGCGCTTTCACACCCCAGTCCACCGCGTCGTTCATGTACACGTTGAAGGCGGGTTCGTCGAACTGGATGATGTCGACGCCGTCGGCCTGCAAGGCCAGCGCCTCCTGGTTCAGCAGCTCGGCGAACGCGAAGGCCATCTTCACCTTGTCGCCATAGAACCTGTCGGCCACGGTGTCGACGATCGTCATCGGCCCGGGCAAGGTGAACTTGAGCTTGCGCGTGGTGTGGGCCCGCGCCAGCTGCGCCTCGAAGGCATGGACGCGCCCCTTGAGCTTCAGCGGGGCGACCACCTGCGGCACCATGGCGTCGTAGCGGTTGTCGCGAATGCCCATCTTGACTTTGTGCTCGAAGTCGACGCCCTCGACCTGCTCCAGGAAGCCATGCACGAAATGCTGGCGCGACTGCTCGCCGTCGCCGACGATGTCCAGCCCCGCGTCCTCCTGGGCCTTGATCCACAGCAGCGTGGCGTCGGCCTTGGCCTGGCGCAGTGCCTCGCCTTCGGCTTTCCACTCCGGCCAGAGTTTCTGCGTTTCGGCCAGCCAGCCCGGCTTGGGCAGGCTGCCGGCAATCGATGTCGGAAACATTCACGCTCTCTCTGTGATTCGAGCACTGCGCCGGGCGTCATGCCGCGGCGCGCCGTCATGGCTCGCGCAGCTTGCCACAGGTGGCTGGCCCGGATCAAGGTTCGCCCGCTGAAGCCGGTCTCGCATAATTCCGGCATGGCCTCCAGCGTTCAACGTCCGCAGATCGTCATCGTCGGCTGCGGCTTCGGTGGGCTGGAAGCCGCGCGCGCCCTGCACGCAGCGCCGGTCGACATCACGCTGGTGGAGCGCACCAACCATCACCTGTTCCAGCCCCTGCTCTACCAGGTGGCAACCGCCGGGCTGTCGGCGCCCGCGATTGCGGCGCCGGTGCGGCACCTGTTTCGCCAGCAACCGAACGTGACGACCTTGCTGGGCGAGGTCACGCGGATCGACGTGCCCGGACGGCAGGTGCTGCTGCAGGACGGACTCGCGATCTCCTACGATCACCTGATCGTCGCCGCGGGGGCCACGCACAGCTACTTCGGGCACGACGACTGGGCGCCGTTCGCGCCCGGGCTCAAGACGCTGGACGATGCCTTCCAGATTCGCCGGCGCATCCTGCTGGCTTTCGAGCAGGCCGAAAAGGAAACCGACGTCGCACGGCGCGACGCCTGGTTGACTTTTGCCGTCATCGGCGGCGGCCCGACCGGGGTCGAAATGGCCGGCACGCTGGCCGAGATCGCGCGCCATACGCTGGCCGGCGAATTTCGCCGCATCGACCCGGCCAGCGCCAGGATCCTGCTGATCGAAGGCAGCCCGCGGGTGCTGCAGGCGATGCCCGAAGACCTGAGCCGCCGGGCCCTGGAGCAGCTCGAAAAGCTCGGGGTCGAAACCTTGGTCAACTCCAGCGTGACGGCGATCGACGCCGAGGGCCTGGTCGTCAAGCCGGCGGCCCCCGCCACGACCGCATCCACAATGCCGAATACGCCGAACACGCCGAACGCGGCGGCAGGCGACGGCAGTTACCGGATCTTCAGTCGCTGCGTGATCTGGGCAGCCGGCGTGGCTGCTTCGCCGCTCGGCAAGCAGCTATCGCTTGCCACCGGCGCATCACTGGACCGGGCCGGCCGGCTGCTGGTGGATCCCGACCTGAGCCTGGCCGGCCATGCGGAAATCAGCGTGGTCGGCGACCTGGCGGCGGCGTTCAGCCGTGTCCGTGGCCGGGAGCCGGCAGCGGTGCCGGGGGTCTCTCCGGCCGCCAAGCAGATGGGGCGGACCGCCGCTGCCAACATCCTGCGCCGGATGGCAGGGCAGCCGACCGAGCCGTTCCGTTACCGCGACTACGGCAACCTGGCGACCATCGGCCGCAATTCGGCCGTGGTCGACCTGGCCTCACCGCTGGGCCACTTCAAGTTCAGCGGGCACGCGGCCTGGCTGTTCTGGCTGTTCGCGCATATTTATTTCCTGATCGGCTTTCGCAACCGGCTGGTGGTGTTGCTGGACTGGGCCGGCGCCTACTGGAGCAAGCAGCGCTATGCACGGGTGGTGACCGGGATCGACGCGCCGCAGCGCCGGCCTCGGGCCTGACTACGACACACGCCGCCGCCAAGCGGGTGGGTTCAGCCGGGCGCCGAAAGTGCGCCGCCGCAGTGCTGGCAGAAAGCGGCTTGCGGCGAATGGTCGCCGGCGCCGCACTGCTGGCACACCCGCCGCGCCGAGGCCTGCACTGCATGGCGCCGCGCCGACATCTCGGCGGTGACGATGCCGGTCGGCACTGCCAGCGTGCCCCAGCCGATCAGCATCATCACCGACGCGATCAACCGGCCGAAATCGGTCTTGGGAGTGATGTCGCCGAAGCCGACGGTGGTGACGGTGGAGATCGCCCAGTAAACGGAGGTCGGGATGTCGCGAAAACCGTTGGCCGGCCCTTCGACCACGTACATGATGGTGCCGCACACCAGCACGATCATCATCACCGCCACCAGGAACACCAGGATCTTGCGCCGGCTGGCGGCCAGCGCCTCCGCGAGCGCCTGGTATTCCGCCACGTACTGGGTCAGCTTGAAGATCCGGAACACCCGCAGCAGCCGCAGGATGCGCACGTCGATCAAGGCGTGCAGACCAGGGAAGAACAGCGCAAGGTAGGTCGGCAGCACGGCCAGCAGGTCGACGATGCCGAAAAAGCTGCGCGCATAACGCATCTGGTGGCGGACGGCGGCGAGCCGCGCCAGGTATTCAACGGTGAACAGCGCGGTGAAGAACCACTCGACCACATCGAACGCGGTCTTGTACCTCGCATGCCACGACTGCACGCTGTCGGCGATCACCACGCCGACGCTCACCACGATGGCCGCGATGATCACCTTGTCGAACAGCCGGCCCGCTGGCGTGTCCGACTCGTAGATCACCTGGTACAGCCGCAGCCGCCAGCCGCCGGCCGGCCGGCCGAGGGCGTCCGGGAGGATCGGGGAAGCGATCGGCGCAGTCATGGCGGGTCCGGCCACCGGCTGGCGCAAGGTCGCCCAGGCCTGCGCGGTCGGAGTGGTTCCAGCACCGGGCTGCTGCGGCAACCGGAACACGCCGTCCACCACCTCGGCCGGTTCGGTGAAGCAGTCCTTGATCCACGGGATGAACTCGAGCACCTGGCAGGCGGGGTGGGCGTAATTGAGGTGCACATGGACCTGGCTCATGTCGCCGGCGTGCGGCGCGACCGGCAGCCGCATCGAGTGCGCGCTGTCGCAGACCCGCAGCACGTCGGTCAGCCCGGCCATTCGCGTCACGTCGGGCTGGACCCAGTGGATCGCCTGCTGGTGGAAAAACTCCGCGAATGCATCCTGGGTGTAGAGCTGTTCACCGAGGGCGACCGGAATCGAAGTCGCGCGCGCCAGCGCCGCATGGCCTTTGACGTCGTCGTACCAGAGCGGCTCCTCGAACCAGTAGACGTCGAAATCCTCGGCGGCGCGGCAGAAGCGCTGGCAGGTCGGCAGGTCCCACTTGCCGTTGCCGTCGATGGCCAGCGTCACGTCCGGCCCGATCGCGCGTCGCACGCCGGCCAGCCGGCGCAGGTCGCGTTCGACACTGGAGCCGACCTTGATCTTGATGCCGCTGAAACCGTCGGCCACCGCGCGTTGGGCGCCTGCCACCAGCAAGCCGTCAGGAATGCTGAGCCAGCCGATGTCGGTGTTGTAGGCGCGGACCTGTTCGCGCACCTGGCCGCCGAGCAATTTCCACAGCGGTACACCGGCGGCCTGGGCCTTCAAGTCCCACAGCGCAATGTCGATCGCGGCGTGCGACAGCGTGGTGATGCCGGCGCGGCCGATCCACTGCAAGGCCGGGTGGCGCGCCAGTTTCAGCCAGAGACGCTGCACGTCATTGGCGTCCTCGCCGATCAGCAGCGGAGCGTGACAAGTTTCGATGCAGCGGGTGATCAGCTGGTCGCCGGGCAGGAAAGCGTGGGTGCCGGTGAAGCCATGGCCGCACAGCCCGTTCTCGGTCACGATCCGCGCGCCGACCACGCCCCAATGGGTGATGGTGTGGGTGCTGTCGGCGATCTGCGAACCCGTGACTGGAACATGCAGGATGAAGGGTTCCACCGATTTGATCTTCAAGATTCGTCTCCCGCTGTGGCAAACCAACCGATGGTAGCCCGGCCGGCCGCCGCAGGCTGTTGTCGAGTCCGGCGATCGGGGTCAACCTCTTGGGTACAGAAGTGGGACCGCCCGCATACCCGGGTCGGCTCAGCCCGTCAGGGCGTTCTGCTCTTCCTGCAGGCTGCGCCACATCACTTTGCCACTGCCACTCTTTGGCAGCGCGTCGGCGAACTCCACGATCCGCGGCACCTTGTAGACCGCCATGTTTTCGCGGCACCAGCTGACGATGTCCGCTTCGCTCACCTGACCCTTGTGGGACGGACGCAGCACCACCACGGCCTTGACGGTT
This sequence comes from Ramlibacter sp., assembly GCA_026785815.1. Classification (GTDB taxonomy): domain Bacteria; phylum Pseudomonadota; class Gammaproteobacteria; order Burkholderiales; family Burkholderiaceae_C; genus Ramlibacter. The sequence goes on from JAJAZH010000296.1 coordinate 4,588, forward strand.
TCCCCGCGGTAACTGTCGCGCGCCGAGATGATGCAGGCCTCCTGGATCGCGGGATGGCGGAACATCAACGCTTCCACCTCTGCCGGCCAGACCTTGAAGCCCGACGCATTGATCATTCGCTTCAGGCGGTCGGTCAGGAAAAAGTAGCCGTCCTGGTCGACCCGGCCCAGGTCGCCCGAGCGGAAGAAGCGCCGGCCGTCGAATTCGATGAAGGCGGCCGCGGTCGCTTCGGGCCGCTTCCAGTAGCCATTGAACACTTCAGGGCCGCTGATGATGATCTCGCCCTGCTCGCCGACCGGCATTTCCATGAGCGTCTCGGGATCGATCACGCGCGCATCGGTGCTCAGGAACGGGATGCCCAGGCACTGCTGTTTCGGATGGTCCGGCGGATTGCTGTGCGATGGCGCCGCCGTTTCGGTCAGGCCGTAGCCTTCGATATAGCGCAAGCCGAACTGCTCCCAAAGCCGCTGCGCCACCGCTTGCGGCATCGCAGCGCCGCCACCGCCGATATGCACCAGGCTCGACAAGTCGTAGCTGGCGAACTGCGGACTGGCCAGCAGGTCGATCACCATGGTCGGAATGTTGGTCCAGCTGGTCACCTTCCAGGTCGAGATCAGGCGGCCGGCCAGGTCGCGGTCCCAGCGCGGCATCATCACCAGCGTGGCCCCGGTGTAGATGCTGGCGTGCATCACGCTCACCATGCCGGTGATGTGGAACATCGGAACCACCAGCAGCGTCACGTTTTCCGCCGTCGCATTGCCCCAGGCCGAACTGGCCACCGCGTTGTGCATCAGGCTCGAATGCATGTGCATGCAGCCCTTTGGCAAGCCGGTGGTGCCGCTGGTGTAGGGCAGCACGGCCAGGTCATCGGGCCCGACTTCGAGCGGCGGCGGCTCCGTCGCCATGTCGAGCGCGTCGGTCCAGGCCAGCACCCGGCCGCCGGCCAGTGTCGGCAGCGGATGGCGGGTCAGCAGCCAGTCGCGCCAGGCTGGCGGCAACGCGTTGTCGCCGTCAACCTGGGCATCGAACGCATCGGTGAACTGGGTGATGATCAGGTGTTGCAGGCGGTCGGCGGCGGCCAGCGAGTCGCTGGCCTTGACCAGTTCCGGCGCCAGGTCGCCGGTGGTGATCGCCACCTTCGCATCGGGATCGGTGATGTAGTGCTTGAGCTCCTCGGCGCGGTTCATCGGGTTGACCGGCACCACGACCGCATTGGCGCGCAGGATCGCGAAATGGGCGACGATCAGCTGCGGGCAGTTCTGCATGCACAGGATGACACGGTCGCCGCGCCGCACCCCCAGGGCATGGAGTTGCGCGGCGAGCCGCTCGGCCTGCCGCATCAGGTCGCGGTAATTCAGGCGCCGGCCGAAAAAAACGATCGCGGGCTTGTCGGGATAGCGGCGGGCACTCACGGCCAGGTTGTCCCAGAGCGAAGTGGCCGGCGGCGTGAGCGCCTTGGGCAGCCGGCTGGGCCAGAACTTGAAGTGCGGACGCTGCATGGAATCTCCTGAAGCCACAAGGGTAACGGCCGGCCCGCCGGGTTGCATCAGGGAAGGCCCGATGCGGTCAGACGGTCAACAGCCCAGCCGCTGCGCCAGCGCCACGATGCTGGCGCAATGCAGCGTGTTGCCGGCCCGCGGCGACACATCCTTGGGCGCCGCGGCGCCGAACTCCAGCGGCCGTTCGATGTAGGCAGTGAGCAGCCCGCAGGCGCGCGCCGCCGCCAGATCGTCATGGTGCGCCGCCACCAGCATCACCTCGCCCGGTTCCACATCGAAGGTGGAGGCCACACCCAGGTACGTTTGCGGATCGGGCTTGTAGGCGCGAAACACTTCCGCCGACAGGATGCAGTCCCAGGGCAGGCCGGCGCGCTTGGCCATGTTCGTCAGCAAGCCGATATTGCCGTTCGACAAGGGGCACACCGTGTGCCGCGTCTTCAGCCGCGTGACGCCGGCCACCGAATCCGGCCACGGGTCGAGCCGGTGCCAGACCCGGTTCAGGTGGCTCTTGTGCGCATCGTCGAGCCGACGCACGCCGAACTGCTCGAGCACCTGCTCCAGCACCATGCGGTGCAGCTCGTCGATCCGGGTCCAGCCCAGTTCTCCCGAGCGCACCCGTTGCATGGCCGGCTGGTAGCCGGCCCGCCAGGCCAGCGCGAAGTCGTTGCCGCTGACCCCGAGCTGGAGCGCGTCGACCTCGCGCGCGATGCTGCCGTGCCAATCGACCACGGTGCCGAAGATGTCGAAGGCAAGAATTTTCGGGGCTGGGGTCGAGGTCATGGGAAGCGGGCCTCCTGACCCGGTGCATCCCCGGCAGAATACCGCGTTCACATCCCTGGGCGCCATCATGCTGCTTGCCATCCGTCGTTGCGTCACTCGCCGCGTGCAACTCGCGCTGCTGGCGCTGCTCGCGCTGCTGGCGCTTTGCGGCCGCGCCGGCGCGTTCGACCTGCAGGCCCATCGCGGCGGGCGCGGCCTGCTGCCAGAGAACACCTTGCCAGCGTTCGATCACGCGCTGTCGCTCGGCG
>JAJAZH010000297.1 GCA_026785815.1 Ramlibacter sp.
AACGCTCGCCGGACGCCGGTCCTGCTCCTTCCCCTCGCGGGGAAGGAGCAGGATGGGGGCGTCCCATCCTGCGCCGCACCGGCCTGATCAACACGCCCAGGGCGTGCTGATCATGCCGGCAGGAAGCCCTCGATCGAGAGGTAGCGCTCGCCGGTGTCGTAGTTGAAACCCAGCACCGTGGCGCCGGGCGCGAGGTCGGGCAGTTTTTGCGCGATGGCGGCCAGCGTGGCGCCCGACGAGATTCCGACCAGCATGCCCTCTTCGCGGGCGCAGCGGCGGGCCATCTCGCGAGCTGCCTCGGCCTCGACCTGGATCGTGCCATCGAGCACGCTGGTGTCCAGGTTCTTCGGGATGAAGCCGGCGCCGATGCCCTGGATCGGGTGCGGCGCGGGCTGGCCACCGGAGATCACGGGCGACGCCGCCGGCTCGACCGCGAACACCTGCAGCTTCGGCCACCTGGCTTTCATCACCCGGGCGCAGCCGGTCAGGTGGCCGCCGGTGCCGACGCCGGTGATCAGCACGTCGACCCCACCCGGAAAGTCGGCGATGATTTCCTGCGCCGTGGTGCGGGCGTGAATCTCGATGTTGGCCTCGTTCTCGAACTGCTGCGGCAGCCAGGCGCCGGGCGTGGCGGCGACGATTTCCTCGGCCCGCGCGATCGAGCCCTTCATGCCCTTTTCGCGGGGCGTCAGGTCGAACGTTGCGCCGTAGGCCAGCATCAGCCGGCGCCGCTCCACCGACATGCTGTCTGGCATCACCAGCACGATCTTGTAGCCCTTGACGGCAGCCACCATGGCCAGGCCGATGCCGGTGTTGCCCGAGGTCGGCTCGACGATGGTGCCGCCGGGCTTGAGCGCCCCGGACTTTTCCGCGGCTTCCACCATGGCCAGTGCGATCCGGTCCTTGATCGAGCCGCCGGGGTTGGATCGCTCGGACTTGATCCAGACCGTGCGGCCGGCGCCGAACAGGCGGTTGATGCGGACATGCGGCGTGTTGCCGATGGTTTGCAGGATGGTTTCGGCTTTCACTGGCGGCTCCTTGGGGGCGGGCGAAGCGGCCATTGTGCCCCTGCGATAATGACCGTGTGAAGCCCGCCAGACCGTCGCTGGTGCAATCTGGGAAACCAGGCACTGGAGGAACGTCCGGACTGCACAGGGCAGCGTAGGAGGTAATACCTCTCCACCGCGAGGTGAGGATCAGAGCAACAGAGACGAGTCGCAGCGGGCAACCGCTGCGGGTGAAACGGGCAATCTCTACGCGCAGCAATACCAAGTAGGCACACGTTGATCTGGTCCCGGAGAGTGTGCGGGTAGGTAGCACCGAGCCGTTTGGCGACAAGCGGCCCAGAGTAATGGCGGTCACGTCGAGGGCAACCCCGACGCCACAGAATCCGGCTTATCGGCGGACTTCACACTTTTTTGCCCCCATGTATATACTGTAAGTACATCATTGGAGGCTCCTCGATGAGCGCTATCCCCAAACATCGCGGCAAATTGCCGACCCGCATTTTCAAGAGCGGCAATTCGCTGGCCATCAGGATTCCCAGCGAGATGGTTCCCGCGGATCTGCCGCAGGATGCGGAGATCGAGTGGTTGGACGGGGGCTGGATCATCCGGCCGCTCGTTAAGCGCAAGCTGACTGGGCTGGCGGCGAAGTTCGCTGCGTTTTCTCCAGGGTTCATGTCCGGCGGGCGGCTGATCGAGCCGGAAATGGAGCGCGATTGGAGCGCAGTACCGGTGGTCGCCAAGGCGCCTCGCAAGCGCGTGGCCGCGGCGCGAAAACGCAAGGACTGACCCTTGCTGCGTATGCTGGATACCAACATCTGCATCTACCTCCTGAAGGGCGGCTGGAAGAAGGTTTCGAGCCGCTTCGCGGAGTTCGATTACGGCGACTTGCTGATTTCAGCGGTCGTGTATGGAGAGTTGCGGGCAGGCGTCGAACTGTCCGCAAGACGAGACAGTGACGAGGCGGCTTTGCTGGTCCTGCTGTCGGACCTCGTGGTCGCTCCCTTCGATGAACGGGCGGCCACCAGCTTTGGCGTGCTCCGGGCCCAGGTCCCCGGACGCCAACGAAATGCGATGGACCGACTGATCGCAGCCCATGCGCTCAGCCTTGATGCAACGCTCGTGACCAACAACCCGGACGACTTCCGCGCCTATGCGGGCCTGACGCTCGAAAATTGGGTCTAGGGGCTTGCGCACCACGGCCGCTAGGCCTGAGCGGGGGGAAGAAGCAATCACACGGGCCGATTTAAATGCCGCAATGAGCCAGAACACCCACTGCGCCTAGAACCGTTCGTGCGGCATCAGGTAGCGCCACTGGCCGGCCGGCAGCGGGCCCAGCGACACTCGGCCGATCCGCATCCGCTTGAGCCCCAGCAGCCGCAGGCCGACCGCCTCGCACATGCCCGGCACATGCTCCGGCAGCACGCCCTTGAGCGCGAAGCGCAGCCGGGTCTCCTGCTGGCTGGCACTGTTGACGCTGACCTTGACCGGCGGCAGCGGCTGGTCGCGGAACGTCAGGCCGAGGCACAGGCGCTGGACCTGCTGCGGGGTCACCTCACCAGCCACCTGCGCGATCAGCTCCTGCTCGGTTGTCGCCGCGTCCTCGGTCAGCTTGCGCAGGATGCGGCCGTCCTGGCTCAGGACCACCATGCCGCTGGCGGGCGGCGGCAACGGCGCGGGAATGACCAGCTGGCTGAAGTGGCGCTTGAGGGCGCGGATGCCGGAAGGATCGTCTCTCGCCCGCCGATCCGGGAGCACCGACGGCGGCTCGCCGGCCAGCTTGTGCAGCAGGATCGTGATCGGCATCAGCGCCAGCAGGCTGGCCTGGCCGTCGATCTCCACCGCCTGGTCGGCGACGCGGAACTGCGGCTCCTCGACCGTCGCTCCGTCGACCTTCACCCAGCCGCCCTCGATGTACTGCTCGGCCTCTCGCCGCGAGCAGCCCTTGATCTCGGCCACGCGCCTGGCCAGCCGGACCGGCTCGGTCATCAGGTAACCTCCGCTCGATGCGCTGCGGTGCTGTGAGCCTTCGGAGCGGCCGGGCGGCTCACTGTCCGCCCTGCAGCGCTTCGAGCCGCTGCACGTGCGCCAGCAGCGAGCGCTGCGCCACCGGCCACATGCGCGGCGGCACGTCGGCGTAGGCCAGCGCCACCCAGTCTTGCATGCTGCCGCCCGGCCGCTCGCGCATGGCCTTCATGACCTTGGCCTCGCGCTGCAGCCGGTGCGCTTTCAGCTTCGCGATCGCCTGCCGGGCCGCGCCCAGCACGTAGCCGTGCGCCGGCAGGATGAATTCGATGCCGTGCTGGCCGCAGGCGGCGCCAAGCCGGTCGAGCGAGTCGAGGTAATCGGTCATGTTGCCGTCGGGCGGATCGACCACCGTGGTGCTGCCGTTCAGGATGTGGTCGCCTGAAAAGAGCAGGCCGTCCTGCAGCAGCACCAGACACAGGTGGTTGGCGGCGTGGCCGGGCGTGAAGAGCACTTCCAGCGTGTGCGGCGAGCCGTCGCCCGTGAGGCAAAGCTGTTCGCCATCGGTCAATGCCCGATCTGGCACGAATTCGCTGGCCGGCCGCGACGTCGGCGCCGACGGCAAGCCCAGGATCGGCGGCCGGCTCTGGCACAGCGCCTGCAGCGGCCGGGCGCCAGGCGAGTGGTCCGGATGCGAATGGGTGCAGACGATCAGGCGGATGTCGCCATTGGCGGCGCGCCACAATTTGCGCAGGTGCTCCGGATCGTTCGGTCCCGGATCGATCGCGATATAGCCGGTGTGCGGATCTCCGACCAGGTAGCTGTTGGTGCCCGGCCCGGTCATCACGCCGGGATTGGGCGCCGTGAGCCGGGTGACGTTGTGGAGCAACCGGACCGGCTCGCCGGTGTTCCAGTCGAGGTGGTGCAGCAACTGGCCGTCCGGGCTCACCAGCTCCAGTTCGCCGTAAGCCGATTCGTGTTCCATGAAGCGCGCTTCCGCGCCGCGCAACAAACCGGCGCGCGGGCAACTGGTCCACAGCGGGCTTTCGCCGGCACAAGCCTGCAAGACGGCATCGACGGTGCTGAAGTGCTGCAGTCGTTGCAAGGTGCGAATGGTGGGGAAGATGATGAAGAAGTCGCCGGCCTGGTGGCGGGCCAGCGCATCCGCGGGTCGCACCCACACCGGCTCGAACTGCTCGGCCTGGTCGGCCACCGGCGCCTGGTCGGGCGGCATCCGCGCCACCAGAAACGGCACATCGAAGCGACGCGGCAGGTCGCGGTCGGTGACCCAGTGCGCCAGCACGAAGACCTGGTCGGCGCTCAGCTGGAGCCCCAACGCCTCGCACTGCGCGGCAAACGGCTGGTCGCGCCGCAGCGCCCTGATGTCGCTGTCGTTGGCCGGCCGGCCATCGGCATGGCGGGCCAGCAGCACGCCGAGTTCCTCGAAGCTCTCCCGGATCGCTGCGATCGCCTGGGTCAAGTGCAAGTCGCTCTGGGTTGGCCGGCGAGCCGCAATCCGATGCGCTTGTCCGTCGGCCGCATCGATGCCGCCGCCCGGGAACACATAGGCGCCCGGCGCGAAGCTGGCAGTGGCCGAGCGCCGCGTCATCAGCACCTCGATCCCGCTCTCGGCGCTGTTGGCGCTGCCGGCGCCGACGTCGCGCAGGAGCAGGACGGTGGCGGCGGGGCGGGGCACGGCCGGTTCGCGCTGCGGATGGAGGAGTTGGGAGGTGCGGACCATCGCCCATTATCTGCAGGGCTAAAAACCGGCGGCGGCTTGGGGAAAACCCGTCGGTGAAAGCCACCTCACCGCCAGCGACGCGCAGCTTCTAGACTGTCGGTTTTCTGGAGACTGGCATGAAACTCACGCGTTGCGCGCGGTATGCGATGGCCGCACTGGCCTTGTCGGCGGTTCCGCTGCTGGCCGGCGCGCAGGCCTGGCCGTCAAAGCAGCCGATCAAGCTGGTGGCGGTGTTCCCGCCCGGCGGCTCGGTCGACCAGGTGGCCCGGATCCTGGCCGTGCCTTTGACGCAGCAACTCGGCCAGAGCGTGATCGTCGACAACAAGGGCGGCGCGTCGGGCTCGATCGGAACGGCGGCGGTGGCGGCGGCGGCGCCGGATGGCTACACCTTCGCCGTGGTGTTCGACACCCACGGCGTCAATCCGAGCCTGATCCCCGGCTTGCCTTTCGACACCAGGAAAGACCTGGTGCCGCTGGTGCTGGTCGGGACTTCGGCCATGGTGGTGGCGACCCATGTCGGCTCGGAGTACAAGAGCTTTGCGGACGTGATCGCCGCCGCCAAGGCCAAAAAGGCCGTCAACTACGGCTCGATCGGGTCCGGCAGCCTCGGCCACCTGGCGATGACGTTGCTGGGGCGCAGCGGCAGCTTCGACTGGCAACACGTGCCCTACAAGGGCGGTGGGCCGCTGATGAACGACGCGGTGGCGGGACACATCCCGCTGACCATCGGCTCGGTGTTCGTGACCAAGCCGCACATCGACAGCAAGCGGCTCCGGCCGTTGGCGGTG
>JAJAZH010000298.1 GCA_026785815.1 Ramlibacter sp.
CGCCTGGTCTATTGCAGCGTCACCGGGTTCGGCCAGACCGGCCCCTACCGCGAGCGCGCCGGCTACGACTACGCGGTGCAGGGCATCGGCGGGCTGATGAGCATCACAGGGGAGCGCGACGATCGGATCGACGACAGCGGCCAGCCAGTGGCTGGCGGACCGCAGAAGGTCGGTGTGGCGGTCGCCGACCTGTTCACCGGCATGTACGCCACGGTCGCGATCCTGGCGGCCCTGCGCCATGCCGAGAAGACCGGCGTCGGGCAGGCGATCGACATGGCGCTGCTCGACACGCAGGTCGCGATGCTGGCCAACCTCGGCGCCAACTACCTGGTGAGCGGCAACGTCCCAGGCCGCTCCGGCAATGCGCACCAGAACATCGTTCCCTACCAGGTGTTCGAGACCGCTCCGATGGCCGATGGCAGCCGGGATCACATCATCATCGCGGTCGGCAACGACAGCCAGTTCGCCAAGTTCTGCCAGGTCGGTGGCCAGCCGCAGCTGGCGCAAGACCCGCGCTTCGGCAAGAACCAGGACCGGGTCCGCAATCGCGTGGTGCTGGTGCCGCTGCTGGAAGCCATGATGAAGCAGCGCGGCAAGACGCAGTGGCTGGCAGCGCTGGAGGCGGCCAAGGTGCCCTGTGGCGCGATCAACAACCTGGCCGAGGTGTTCGACGATCCGCAGGTCGCTGAGCGCGCGATGGTGGACGTCTGGCGCCATCCCCTGGACGCCGGGCTGCGGCTGGTCGCGAGCCCGATGAAACTGGGCGTGACGCCGGTGCGCACCGATCTGCCGCCGCCGCTGCTCGGCCAGCACACCGACGAGGTGCTGGCCGAACTGCTGCGGCGCACACCCGCGCAACTCGCGCATCTCAGGCAAACCAAGGTGATCTGACATGGCCGATTTCGTCCTGGTTCACGGCGCATGGCACGGCGGCTGGTGCTGGCGCCGGGTGGTGCAGGCGCTGACGGCGCAGGGCCACCGGGCCCACGCCGTCACGCTGACCGGGTGCGGCGAGCGCGCGCACCTGATGTCCAGCGCGATCACCCTCGAGACCCACATCAGCGATGTGCTGGAGGCGATCGTGGCGGAAGAATTGGCCAGCGTGGTGCTGGCGGTTCACTCGTATGCGGGAATGATCGGCACCGCCATCGCCGACCGCCAGCCGCAGCGGTTGAAGCACCTGGTCTATGTGGACGCAGTCGTGCCCCGGCCTGGCGAAAGCTGGAGCAGCACCCACGCCAGCGCGACTCGCGAAGCGCGGCTGGCGGCCGCGGGAGCGGCTCCGGATTACAGCTTTCCGCCGCCCGATCCGTCGGTGTTCGGCCTGGCCGGCGAGGACCTCGAATGGGTCAGGCGCCGGCAAACCCCGCACCCCGGCCACACGTACCAGGCCGCGCTTCAATTCGATCCGACCCGGGTCGCTGCCGTGCCACGGACGTTCGTGGACTGCATCCAGCCGCCCCTGGCGACCATCGACGCCATCCGCGTCCGGCTGAAGGACCCGCGCTATTGGGACGGCGCCTGGCAAGGCGGCGGCGGCGCCCGGCGGGTCGAACTGCGGACCGGCCACGACCCGATGATCACCGCGCCGGCCGACCTGTGCCGAATCCTGCTCGAAACTGCAGCCTGACCTTGCGCCGGCAGACCAGCAACTGCGGGCCTAAAATTCAGGCATGAAGCGAATTCTTTCCGCTGCCGCTGCCGTCGCGGTGGTCGCAGTCGCCGCCGCCCTGTACTGGGGCACCGGCAGCGCGGCCGCGCCGGAATCGACTTTCGTCCTGCTGGACGGATCGCGCAAAACCACTGCCGACCTCAAAGGTCAGGTGACGCTGGTGAATTTCTGGGCCACCAGCTGCGTCACCTGCATCGCGGAGATGCCCAAGCTGGTTGCCATGCACGAGAAGTACAAGGCCCGTGGCTACGACACGGTGGCGGTGGCCATGAGCTACGACCCGCCCAGCTATGTCGTCAACTATGCCCAGACCCGCAAGCTCCCGTTCAAGGTGGCGATCGACAACACTGGCGCGGTGGCGAAATCGTGGGGCGACGTGCAGCTCACGCCCACGACCTTCGTGGTCAACAAGCGCGGTCAGATCGTCAAACGCTATGTCGGTGAGCCGGACTTCGCCGAGCTGCACAAGTTGATCGAGCGGTTGCTGGCCGAAACCTGACGCCGCTCTGCCGGCAAAGCAAAAAGCCCGCACTGCGGGCTTTTTGCTTTTATGCCAGGAAGTTCAGTCCTTGCGGTAAGCGTCGTGACAGCCCTTGCAGGTTCCGGCCGTTGCACTGAAGGCGGTTTTCAGGTTGTCCAGGTTGTTGGTCTTGGCCGCGGCCAGCAATTTGCCCGATTCACCGACCAGCTTCTCGTTGTGTTCCCGGAATTTCACCTGTTCGGTCCAGATCTCCGACTTGGCCTTCTGGGAGAGCCGGTCGGTGTTCGCGGCAAACCCGGCCCAGGGCAATTTGGCCATTTCCGCCACCACCTCGGCATTGTCCACCGCGGCCTTGGCGTCGTAGGGCACCCGGCCGTTGGCCATGGCTCCGATCCGCCCGAAGTGCTGGCCCATGACGAACAACGCGCTCTGACGGTACTTGACCGCGTCCTCCGGTTTCGCGAACTGCGCGGATGCAGGAAGCGAAAGGACCGTGGCGGCGGCGGTGAGCACGAACGAGGTGATGAACTTCATGTCTGTCTTCTCCAGGGGTGAGTTGAATTACACGCTGAGCCAGCGGCTGACTTCAGTTTGTACCTAAAAGTTCAGGATCCACCGTGCGCTCAGGGAATCTACTTAGCTGGCCCGAGCATCCGTGCACCCGCACAATCGGGGCCACAAAAGGCAACCACCGGGGAAGACTGATGGCCAGCAAAGTTCGGGTCTGGGACCTGCCGACCAGGCTGTTTCACTGGGCCCTGGTCGGTTGTATCGCCGGCTCGGGTGTGTCCGGATACATCGGCGGCGCGGCGATGACATGGCACGCGCGATTCGGCTATGCCGTGCTCACCCTTTTGCTGTTCCGCCTGATGTGGGGCTTGGTGGGCGGATACTGGTCGCGCTTTTCCAGCTTCATCTACTCGCCGACCAGCGTCATCAACCACTTGCGCGGCAAGGCCCATCCCGATCACCTGATCGGTCACAACCCGCTGGGAGCCGGCTCGGTGTTCGCCATGTTGCTGTTCCTGCTGGCGCAGGTGGCGACCGGGCTGGTCGGAGACGATGAAATCTCGTTCACCGGACCGCTCAATCGATTCGTCGCGAGCGCCCAGGGGCTGGCGGCAACCTGGTACCACAAGCGCGTCGGCCAGTGGATCCTGGTGGCGCTGGTGGTGCTGCACATCGGGGCCGTCCTGTTCTACCTGGTCCGCAAAAAAGACAACCTGGTCCGGGCGATGGTGTCCGGCGACAAGACTGTGGCCCGGCCGGTGCTTTCATCGCGGGATTCGGCCGGCACCCGGATGCTGGCGCTGGCTGTGCTGGCGGTCTGCGCCGCGCTGGTGGCCTGGCTGGTCAGCCTCGGCGGGTAACGCGCGCCAACGGGCCAAGACCTGCCGCAAAAAAGCTAAACTGGAATGCTCGCCACCGACCGCCCACCAGCTTGCCGTCCTTGTTGACTCCGCAGATCACTCTGCACCTGCCCGCCACGCCCCGGGAGATGGATGCGGTGCGCGAAATCTTCCGCGAGTACGCCCGCGGCCTCAAGGTCGACCTGCAATTCCAGGACTTCGAATCCGAGCTGGCCAACTTGCCTGGCGAGTACGCCCCGCGGCGCGGCGCGTTGTTGCTGGCGCGGGTCGACGGCGTACCTGCCGGATGCTGTGCGCTGCGGCCCATGGATGCGGCGGACTATCCGAACGCGGCCGAGATGAAGCGGCTGTTCGTGCGCCCCGCCTTCCGCCGGCTCGGGCTCGGCCGCCAGCTCGCGCAATGGACGCTGGACGCGGCTCGGCAGGCCGGCTACTCGTCGGTCCTGCTCGATACGCTCGACGATATGGAGGCCGCCCGGGCGCTGTACGAGGACCTCGGTTTCGAAGACATCCCGCCCTACTATCACAACCCGATTGCGGGCGCTCACTACCTGAAAGCGGATCTCGAGCGAACCACCGGCTGGTAGTCGCCCGCTTCGCAATGCACCTGCTGATGCGATCGCAGGCGCTTCAGCCCTTGGCCTGGGCCAGCAAGGTGCCGGCGTCGCTGACCTCGAACTTGCCGGGGGCTTCAATGTTCAGTGCCGCGACCTTGCCGTCCTTGACCAGCATCGAATAGCGGGTGCTGCGCAGGCCCATGCCGCGGCCGGTCAGGTCCAGGGTCAGGCCGGTGGCCTTGGCAAAATCGGCGCTGCCATCGGCCAGCATCCGCACCTTGCCGCCGCTCTTGACTTCACGTCCCCAGGCGCCCATCACGAACGCATCGTTGACGCTGACGCACCAGATTTCATCGACGCCCGAACTCTTGAATTCCTGCGCCTTCTCCAGGTAGCCGGGCACGTGCTTGGCGGAGCAGGTTGGCGTGAATGCGCCCGGCAGGCCGAAGATGGCAATGGTCTTGCCAGCGGAGGCCTTGGCGACGTCGACCGGGTTCGGGCCGATACTGCAGCCGTTGCCTTCGACTTCGGAAAACTCCTGCAGCGTGGCTGCAGGAAGGGTATCGCCGACTTTTATCATGTTGCGCTCCTGAAATGAAAAACGACCCACATTGTGGGCCGTTTTTTGATCGGGCGCAGGCGGGGCGAGCAGTGCTGAAGCGCCTCAAACCGCGAAGGCCCCTCGGGGGCAGCGCTGCGGCCG
>JAJAZH010000299.1 GCA_026785815.1 Ramlibacter sp.
AGCCCAGACAGGATCGGGCCTGGCTGTTGGCGCATGACCGCGATGCGATCGCTACCGCCGACGCGCAGCGCTACCAGCAGCTTTGCGCCCGCCGCGCCGGTGGTGAGCCGCTGGCCTATCTGGTGGGCTACAAAGAGTTCTTCGGAATTGAACTCCAGGTGGATCGGCGCGTGCTGATCCCGCGGCCAGACACGGAAACTCTGGTGGAGTGGGCGCTTGAAGTGCTGGGCGCGCCGCTCAAGGACCGCCAACCCGAGCCCGTTAGCTGTCGTCCTGCGCCTGGCTGTCATCCCGGGACCGTTAGCCGTCATCCCGCGCTCGACCCGGGATCCACGACCCCCAAGGGTGACCACGCCCGCCAGGACAGGATGTCGGTCATCGACCTCGGCACTGGCAGTGGCGCCGTCGCCTTGTCGGTCAAGAAAGCCTGTCCTGCCGCGCGGGTGGAAGCGGTGGACGTCAGCTCCGCCGCACTCGAGGTCGCCACCGCAAATGCGCGCGCGCTCGGACTCGACGTCGGCTTGCGCCTGGGTTCCTGGTTGGAAGGCAGCGCCAGCCGCTACCACCTGATCGTCAGCAACCCGCCTTATGTGGCAATCCGGGATCCCCATCTGGCCGGCCTTGTCCATGAGCCACTGACTGCTCTCGCATCCGGGCTGGACGGCCTGGAAGCGATCCGCGCCATCATCGACCAGGCTCCGGCCCACCTCCACCGGCACGGCTGGCTGCTGCTGGAACATGGCTGGGACCAGGCCGGCGCGGTGCGCCAATTGCTGCAAAGCGCCGGTTTCGCAGGCGTTCGTTCCCGCCGCGACCTGGCGGGAACCGAGCGCTGCTCCGGCGGGCAATGGCTTGAACTGGGATAATTAACCTTTATGTCAAAGGCAGAGGCCGACCAGGAGATTTCATGAGCGATACCCAGCAACGCATCGACCAGCTCGTCAAAACCAGCGAAGTGCTGCTCTTCATGAAGGGCAATGCCAGCTTTCCGCAATGCGGCTTTTCAGGCCGCGCGATCCAGATCCTGAAAGCCTGTGGTGTCGATCCAAAGGCGGTCACCACGGTCAACGTGTTGGAAGACGACGAAATTCGTCAGGGCATCAAGGAATACAGCAGCTGGCCCACGGTGCCGCAGCTTTACGTCAAGGGCGAATTCGTCGGCGGCTCCGACATCATGATGGAGATGTACCAGAGCGGCGAGTTGCAGCAGGTCCTCGGCGCCACGCAGAGCTGATCTTCACGCAGTGACATCCGGACAAGTTCCGGGATCCATCAGCAGTCGTGCAACGCGACTGCCAGCCGGGTGTCGGCAATTGCTGACATTGCATCGAGCTTGCGTTCGGACTTCGACTTTCCAGGCACGGCCTATGCTGAAATCTCCGCAGAAGTCGTCGTCAAGGAGTGTGGACCATGGAATCCCGCAGTCTTGTTCCCCAGCAGTCGTCACCTTTCAAATTGCCGATTGCCAACCTTCGAAACGTGTTCCGGCCGCACGAGGTTGAGCGCAAGCTGGCCAAGTTGCCGGGCAAGGATTACGAAAACCTGCGTACGACGTATGAGCGAATGCTGGAGCGCGGCCCGGAGCGGTTCCAGGTCAAGCCCAGCGGCGTGCCGGACATGGCGGCGCTTTACGACCAGCTCCCCAACTTCACCGACGCCCTGGACGATGTCAGGCGACATGTCGCGCTGGCGCAGGATTGTTGCGATGGCCTCGAAGTGACGCCGATGCTACTGCTCGGCCCGCCCGGGATTGGCAAGACCCACTTCGCCCGCAAGCTGGCCGAATTGCTCGGCACCGGGATGAACCTGGTTCCGATGAGCTCGATGACCGCTGGCTGGTTGCTGTCGGGCGCCTCGTCTCAATGGAAGGGCGCCAAGCCTGGCAAGGTGTTCGAAGCGCTGGTCGACGGCCAGTACGCGAATCCGGTGATCGTCGTCGATGAAATCGACAAGGCCAGCGCCGACGCGCAGTACGATCCGCTCGGTTCGCTGTACAGCCTGCTCGAGCACGACACCGCCGGCGCCTTCATGGACGAATTCGCGGAAGTGGCCATCGACGCCAGTCAGGTCATCTGGATCATGACGGCCAACGACGAGCGCTCGATTCCCGAGCCGATCCTGAACCGGATGAACGTGTTCGAGATCGAGGCCCCCTCGTTCGAGGCGGCGCGCCGGATCGCGCGCAATCTGTATCTCACCATCCGCGGCGAACATGGCTGGGGCCAGGGCTTCGCGCCCGAGCCCGGCGACGACCTGCTGGACCTGCTGGCGGAACTGGCTCCCCGCGACATGCGCCGCGCGCTGATGACCGGCTTCGGCAATGCGCGGCTGGAGCGGCGCGACGCGATCAACCCGGACGACCTGCCGAAGGCGGCAGGATCGAAGGCGAAGATGGGGTTCGTGCAGTAGCCGCCTCAGCCGCGGGCGAAGAAAGCCTGCGCCAGCTTGACCCAGTAGGTGGAGCCGACCGGCAGCAGGGCGTCGTTGAAGTCGTAGTTGGGGTTGTGCAGCTCGCACGGGCCCATGCCGACGTAGCGGCTGTCGCGGTGGTCGCCTTCGCCGTTGCCGATGAACATGTAGCAGCCCGGCACCGCCTGCAGGTAGAACGAAAAGTCTTCGGCGCCGCCATGCTGCGGCGTGTTGCTGTCCACTTTGTGGCTGCCGAAGGTGTCCTGCGCGACCTTCATCGCGAAATCGGTCGGTGCGTCCCAGTTCACCAGCGGCGGATAGGCGCGGTAGAACTGCAGCTCGCCGGTCCCGCCATGCACCTGCGGCAGCGTTTCCGCCACGCGCCGCATGTTGGCCTCGATCGCGTCGAGCACGTCGGTGCTGAAGGTGCGCACGGTGCCGCGGATCACGGCCTGGTCGGGCAGCACGTTGTAGGCGTCGCCGGCATGAATCTGCGTGACGCTGAGGACGGCGACGTCGATCGGGTTCTTGTGGCGCGAGATCAGCGTCTGCAGCACGCCCACCATCTCGGCGGCGATCACGATGGTGTCCACCGACTTGTGCGGCTGCGCGGCGTGGCCACCGGTGCCGCGCACGATGATGTCGAAGCGGTTGCTTGAAGCCATGGTCGCCCCCTTGCGGAAAGCGAACTGGCCGACCGGAAAGCCCGGCATGTTGTGGATGCCGTAGATCTCGTCGCACGGAAACCTGTTGAACAGCCCGTCTTCCATCATGGCGCGGGCGCCGGCATTGCCGCCCTCCTCCGCCGGCTGGAAGATGAAGTTGACGGTGCCCTCGAAATCGGGATTGGCCGCCAGGTGCTGGGCCGCGCCCAGCAGCATGGTGGTGTGGCCGTCGTGGCCGCAACCGTGCATCCGGCCGGGATTCTTCGATGCATGCGCGAAGCGGTTGTGCTCGGGCATCGGCAGCGCATCCATGTCGGCGCGCATGCCGATCGAACGGGTGCCGGCCCCCCTGTCGCCGCGCAGCACGCCGACCACGCCGGTCTTGCCCAGCCCGCGATGCACCTCGACGCCCCAGCCGGCCAGCTTGGCGGCCACGATGTCCGAAGTGCGCGTTTCCTGGAAGGCCAGTTCGGGATGGGCATGGATGTCACGTCGGATGGCCGTCAGGCCTTCGTGCTCACGCTCGATTTCTGCGATCAGACTCATTTCACCTGCTCCTTGACGTAAGTTGCGATGTCGCGCGAGACGCCGGCCAGCGCCTCGCGCAACGCGTCGAAGCCGGTGCTTCGCTCGCGCGTCGTTTCGTTCATGTAGAGGCCGCGATGCAGCTCGACCTGCAGGCTGTGCCGACGCTCGGCCGGGCGCCCCAGCCGGGCGATCAGCGCAACGCCCTTGAACGGGTCATTGATGGCGACGCTGAAGCCGCGCTCGCGCAACGCCTGCGCCACCATCGCAGTGAACTCGGGCGCGGCAGTGCTGCCATCCCGGTCGCCCAGCACGAAGTCGGCCAACGGATGGTCGCTCTGGATCTGCAGGCCCTCGTAGGAGTTGGCCGGCATCGAATGCAGGTTCAGGTGCCAGACCGCGCCGAAGCGCGCATGGGCCGCCTCGATCTGCTCGCGCATGGCCGCGTGGTACGGAGCGTGGTAGCGCGCGATCCGGCTCTGCACTTCGGCCACGCCAAGGCGCCGGGCGTAGATCGGTTGGCGGCCGTCCGGTCCGGCGTCGCGCCACAGCAAGCCGATCCCCAGCCGCGTCTTCTCGCCAGGGTTCAGCGGAGTCGGCCAGGCGCCGTCGAGCATCGCGGGATCGATGTCCTCCAGGTCGCGATTGGGGTCGATGTAGGCGCGCGGAAACTCGGCGGTCAGCAGCGTGGCCCCCACCGACGGCAATGAATCCCACAGCACATGGACATCCGTGTCCTCGCCCGCGCGCAATGTGTCGAAGGCGATGGCGTAGCCGAAATCATCGGGATAGAGCGTTCCGCTGTGCGGCGAGTCGCAGATCAGCGGGATGGCGCCGGCCTCCGGCAGGCGAAGGGTGTAGGGCGGGAACGAGGCGGGAACGGCGCGAAGGACAGGGCGTGCGAGGGTCATGCGGGAGCAACTGCGGCTGGCAGGTCGTTCAAATGGCAGGCACTGGTGTGGCCGGTCGCCAGCGTGCGCAGCAGCGGCGTCTCGGTGGAGCAGCGCGGCATCGCATGCGGGCAGCGTGGATGAAACGTGCAGCCCGATGGCGGGCGCAATGGCGACGGCAGTTCGCCCTCGATCGGTTTGTAGGAGCGGCGGCGAGTCTGCAGGCTGGGCAACTCCGACAGCAGTGCCTGGGTGTAAGGATGGTTGGGGCGGCTGAAGATCACCCCGGTCGGCGCCACCTCCACCACCCGGCCCAGGTACATGATCACCACGCGATCCGACACGTGGCCGACGACGCCGAGGTTGTGGCTGATGAACAGGTAGGTCAGGTCGAACTCGCGCCGCAATTCCAGGAACAGGTTCAGCACCTGGGCCTGGATCGAGACGTCGAGCGCCGCCACCGCCTCGTCGCACACGATCAGCTGCGGCTTGAGGGCCAGTGCTCTCGCAATCCCGATGCGCTGGCGCTGGCCGCCGGAAAACTGGTGCGGATAGCGCTGGCCGTAGTCCGGGTCCAGCCCCACCTGCCGCATCAACCCGCCGACGTATTCGGCCCTTTCCGAGACCTTGACGATCCCGTGGACCACCGGCGCCTCGCCGATGATATCCAGCACCCGCATGCGCGGATTGAGCGACGCCATCGGGTTCTGGAAGATCATCTGCACGCCCAGCGCGTAGGCGCGGCGCTCGCTGCCCGTCATGTCCTGCAGCCGCTTGCCCAGGTAGCTCACCTCGCCGGCGCTGGCCGGGCTGATGTCGGCGATCACGCGTCCCAGCGTCGACTTGCCGCAGCCCGATTCGCCGACCACGCCGATCACCTCGCCGGCCTGCACTTCCAGGTCGACGCCGTCCACCGCGTGCACCACCGCGGCGCGATTCCGGGCGCCCAGCAGGTTGGCGATCCGGCCCGCCAGGTCGACCGGCTGGACGAAGCGCTTGGCGATGCCGCGCAGCTGCAGCAACGGCGTGGCGGTTGGCGGGACGGTTGCTGCAAGCTGCTGCATCGAATCCTTTCAGGCCAGCGCGTGCCAGCAGCGCACGCTGCGGCCCGGCTCAAGTTCCACCGGCAGCGGCACCGCCAGGCAGACCTCGGTGGCGTGCGGGCAGCGCGGACGGAACGCGCAGCCCTGCGGCAGGTTCAGCAGCGAAGGCGTCATGCCCGGAATCTGCCGCAGCAGCGACCCATGGGTGGCGCGAGTGGGGATCGAATCGATCAGCCCACGCGTGTAGGGATGGGTGGGCCGGCGGATCACATCAGCCGTCGCGCCGCTCTCGACGATGCGGCCGGCGTACATCACGGCGATGCGGTCGGCCAGGCCGGACACCACCGCCAGGTCGTGGGTGATCCAGACCAGGGCGGTGCCTGTTTCGCGGCACAGCCTCTGCACCTCGTACAGGATCTGGGCCTGGATGGTGACGTCCAGCGCCGTGGTGGGTTCGTCCGCGATGATCAGCTTGGGATGGTTCAGCAGGGCGATGGCGATCGCCACCCGCTGGCGCATGCCGCCGGACAACTGGTGCGGATAGGCCTGCAGCCGCTCCTGCGGCGAAGGGATGCCAACCATGGCCAGCGCGTCGCGGGCGCGCGCCAGGGCCGCGGCGGCGCTGACCTTCTCGTGGGCGTGGATCGCCTCCACCATCTGCGTGTCCACCCGCAGCACCGGGTTGAGGGTCATCATCGGGTCCTGGAAGATCATCGCGATCTCCTTGCCGCGCAGTTGCCGCAACCGGGTTTCGGGCGCCCCCACCAGTTCCTCGCCAAGGTAGCGGATCGAGCCGCCGACCACGCGGCCGGGCGCGTCGATCAGCCCGATCACCGAGAAGCCGGTGATGCTCTTGCCGGAACCCGACTCGCCCACCAGGCCGACGATCTCGCCGGCGCGCACCCGCAGGTCGACGCCGTCCACCGCCTTCACCACGCCGCCGTGGGTGAAGAAATGGGTCCGCAGGCCCTGCACTTCCAGCACTGCCTCGTCCAGCGCTGCCAGCCCGGCGACCCCGGAGAAATTCTGCGAGTCGTAGTCGTCGTCCATTGCGGGGGCTTCAGTGCGCATTGTGCGGATTGAGGATGTCGCGCAAGTGGTCGCCCACCAGGTTGATGCCGACGATGGCCAGCGCCAGCGCCAGCCCGGGAAAGAACGAGATCCAGTATTTGCCGGACAGCATGAACTCGAAGCCATTCGCGATCAGCATGCCCAGCGACGGCTCGGTGACCGGAACGCCCACGCCGAGAAAGGACAGCGTCGATTCCAGCGCGATCGCGTGCGCCAGGTCGATGGTGGCGATCACGATCAGCGGCGGCAGGCAGTTGGGCAGCATGTGGCGCAGCAGCACGCGCGGCCAGCCCAGCGCCATGCACTGCGCCGCCTCGACATATTCCTTGGCCCGCTCCACCAGCGCCGCTGCGCGCGCAGCCCGCGCGAAGTAGGCCCACTGCACGATGATCAGGGCGATGACCACCTTGTCCACGCCCTTGCCCAGGATGGCCAGCAGGATCAGCGCCACCAGGATCGCCGGGAACGACAGCTGGATGTCGACGATGCGCATCAGCAGCGCGTCGATCCAGCCGCCGAAGTAGGCCGCTGCCAGGCCCACTACGCTGCCGATGGCCAGCGCCGCCGCCACCGAGATGGCGCCGACCATCAGGCTGGTGCGCAGGCCGTAGAAGATTGCCGAAAGGACGTCGCGGGCCTGGCCGTCGGTGCCCAGCCAGTAGGTCATGGCGCCGTCGGCGCTCTTGCTGCCGGGCGGCAGCTTGGAATCGAAGATGTCGAGCTTGCCGATGTCGTAAGGGTTCTGCGGCGAGATCCAGGGCGCGAACAGCGCGACGCCGATCGCAAGCAGCAGCAGCACCAGGCCGAACACCGCGAGTCTGCTGGCCAGGAATTCGCGGCGCAGCCGCTGCCACGGCGTCTCGGGCGGGGGCAGCGCCACGGCGGGTTCGGCCAGCAGCGCGGATGTGAGAACGTTACTCATGGCTTGCTCCTCATGCCTTGGCCGCCTGCAGCCGCACCCGCGGATCGAGGACGGAATAGAGAATGTCGACCGCCAGGTTCAGCATCACCAGGAAGAACACGATCAGGATCAGGTAGGCCACCACCACCGGCCGGTCCAGCGTGATGATGGAATCCAGCAGCAGCTTGCCCATGCCGGGCCAGGCGAAGATCGTTTCCGTCACCACCGCGAAGGCCACCACCTGGCCGAACTCCAGGCCGCAGACGGTGACGATCGGGATCATGATGTTCTTGAGCAGGTGCACCCGCAGGATGCGGCTCCAGGCCAGGCCCTTGGCGCGCGCGAACTTGATGTAGTCCATCGGCAGCGCTTCCCGGGTCGCGGCGCGGGTGACGCGGATGATCAGGGCGCCCTTGGCCAGCGCGATGGTGACCGCCGGCAGCAGCAGCCGCGACCACCCGTCCAGCGTCAGCACGCTCAGGTCGAGGCGCCCGACCATCACCGTCGCGCCGCGCCCGCTGGCAGGCAGCCAGCCAAGGTAGACGGCGAACACCATGATCAGCATCAGGCCGACCCAGAAGTTGGGCAGCGAAAAGCCCAGCACCGAGCCGGTCATGATGCCCCGGGTGCTCAGCGCCTGCGGCTTCAGGCCGGCCCAGATGCCCAGCGGCACGCCCACCAGGATGGCCAGCAGCATCGAGACCACGGCCAGCTCCAGCGTGGCCGGCATCCGCTCCAGGATCAGGCCCATGGCCGACTGTCCGGTGAGGAAGCTCTTGCCGAAATCGAGCTGCGCCGCGTGCGACATGAAGATGGCGTATTGCTGCAGCAGCGGCTTGTCCAGGCCGAAGTTGGCCCGGATCGCGTCCCGCTCCAGTTCGGTGGCCTCGGGGCTCGCCATCATGGACACCGGATCGCCAACGACGTACAGGCCGACGAAGACCAGGGCGGACATGACCGCCATGACAAGCAGCGCCTGCAGCAGGCGGCGGATGATGTAGGCGAGCATCGGGAGGCGCTGCGACGCGCCTTACTTGACCGGCCTGGCGTACTGGATCATGGTCTGCTGGTCGGCCCGGCCCTCGAACTTGATGCCCTTCTTCATGGCCCAGACCGAATGCTCGAAGTGGATCGGCAGCATGGCGAAGTCGGCCATGGCCATTTCGCTGGCCAGGGACAGCATCGCCGCCCGATGGCCGTCATCTATCGTGCCGCCGGAGTCGAACACCAGCTTGTCCATCGCGGGATTGGAATAGCGGCTGCGGTTGGTGGTGCCCTGCCCCTTCTCCTTGTTCGGCATGACCAGCAGCGACAGCAGCGTGTTCGACATCTCGCCGGTCCCCGTGCCCCAGCCCGCCAGGTAAGCGCTGTAGGTGTAGCTGTCGCGGTTCTTGAAGAACACTGCCGGCGCGTTGGCGTCGATCGAGGTCTTGACGCCGATGCGCGTCCACATCGCGGCCAGCGTCTGCGCCACCTTGCTGTCGTTGATGTAGCGGCCGTTGGGCGTTCCCAGCACCAGCGAGAAGCCATCCGGATAGCCGGCGGCTTTCAGCAGCGCCTTGGCTCGTTCCGGGTCCGCCTTGGCCGCTGTGGCCAGCTTGCGGCTCGCGCCGAACATCGGGAACGGAAGCAGTTGCGCGGCCGGCGTCGCGATGCCGCCCATGGTTCGCGACACCAGCGCCTGGCGGTCAATGGCCAGCGAGAGCGCTTCACGCACGCGCTTGTCCAGCATCGGGTTCTTGCCGTTCGTGCCCTGCACGCCGGGCGTCTGCGGACCGTTCTGGTCCAGCGCCACATAGATGATCCGGTTCGACGCCTTGGTCTCCACCGTCAGCTTGGGGTCCTTGCGCAGGCGCTCGAGGTCATCGGTCGGCGGGTCTTCCACCAAGTCGACGTCGCCGGCCAGCAAGGCGGCGACCCGGGCGGCAGGATTGCTGATCGGCCGGTAGGTCACCTTGTCCCAGGCGGGCGCGGGGCCCCAGTAATTCGGGTTGCGCTCGAAGACGATCTCGGTCCCGCGCTTCCACGACACGAACTTGTAGGGCCCGGTGCCGACCAGTCCGTTGCCGGCGTTGAGTTCGGTCGTGGTCTTGCCTTCCGCCGCCGGGCCGGCCGCCGCCTTGGCCGACATGATCGGCAGGCCCACCATGTTGGTGGGCAGCAGCGGATACGGCTCGCTGGTGGTGATGCGCACCGTCAGCGGGTCGACTGCTTCGACCTTCTCCACCTTCTGCAGATAGACCTTGAACGACGATGGGCTGTTGGGCACCTTGCCGGCTCGGTCGAAGGTGAACACCACGTCGGCCGCGGTGAACGGCGAGCCGTCGGAAAACTTCACCCCGGGCCGCAGCTTGAAGGTCCACGTGTTGCCGCTGGCTGCCCACGACTGGGCCAGGCAGGGCTGCGGCACGATGTTGGCGTCGACGCACACCAGCGGGTCGAACAGGGTCTGCGACAGCTGGACGTTGGGCGTCAGAGCGTGGTACTGCGGGTCCATCGAGGTCGGCTCGGTCTTCAGGGCCACCACCAGGTCGCGGGCCAGCACGCTGCCCGCGAATCCCGCCGCCGCGGCAGCGGCCGTCATCACCCACAGGCACCGACGCAGGCCCGCGCTCGACATGTTTCCTCGCATAGCGGAGATCTCCAGAACGGTTAAGAGAAAGTGGAATGGCGGCAAGCAATATGCGCGCCACCGCAACGGTACTGGTGAGCATAGCGAGGGCGTCCGCCACTGCGCCACCGGGGTAACCCGTTGCGCGCGAGCGGCACGCATCCTCAGCTCGGTCCCGAAGACGCCTTGTCGAGCGAACGGGTCGGGTCCGCCGGTTTGACCGTGGCCGGCAGGTCGTGGAAGTCCCAGACCCTGCTGGCTGCAAACACCGCATCCGGATACTGTGGCTTGCCCCGGCTGCCGTTGTAGCGTCCGAGCGCCATGAACAGGTCGCCCTTCTCCCGCTCGATGTAGTGGCGCAGGATCACGCAGCCGAAGCGCAGGTTGGTCTGCATGTGAAACAGCTTGCCAGGGTCGCCGTCCCCGATCACCCGGGTCCAGAACGGCATCACCTGCATGTAGCCGCGCGCCCCCACCGGACTGAGCGCGAACTTGCGAAAGGCGCTCTCCACCTGGATCAGGCCCAGCACCAGGCCGGTGTCCAGGCCGGCCCGGCGGCTCTCGTACCAGACGGTCTGCAGGAATTCCTTGCGCTCGACCCACTCGGCCTGGCGCTTGCGAAGCCGCGTGCTCATGACGCCCAGCCAGCGCAGGTACTTCAGTCGCGCGTCGGTGTCGCGGAACTCGGGAATCGGCGGCGCGGAATTGGCGACCGCCGAACTCAAGGCGGTGCGCACCGAGTCGATCAGCGGCTCCTCGAGCTGGCCGCCGGCGACGGCGCGGTCGATGCAGGACAGCATCGCCAGCCCACTGGTTGCGGACTGGAGCAATTTTCTCCTGGAGATCACGGCTGTAAACGGCTTTTCACGAAGTCGAACACCGTGTCGGCGGGAACCTTGGTCGCGGTGGTGTCGCGGCGGTGCTGGTATTCCAGCTGCCCTTCCTTCAAGCCTCGGTCCGAGATCACGACGCGATGCGGCACGCCAATCAGTTCCCAGTCGGCGAACATGGCGCCCGGACGCTCGCCGCGGTCGTCCAGCATCACGTCGACGCCGGCGGCAGCCAGTTCGTCATGCAATTGGGTCGCGGCAGCTTTCACTTCCGCACTGCGGTCCATGCCGATCGGGCAGATCACCACGGTAAAGGGCGCAATCGCGTCTGGCCAGATGATGCCGCGCTCGTCGTGGTTCTGTTCGATGGCGGCGGCGGGCAGGCGCGTGATGCCGATGCCATAGCACCCCATCTCCATCAGTTGCGGCTTGCCGGTTTCATCGAGGAAGGTGGCATTCATTGGCTGGCTGTACTTGGTGCCGAGATAGAACACATGGCCGACTTCGATGCCGCGCTCGATCGACAGCGTGCCCTTGCCGTCGGGCGACAGGTCGCCCTCGAGCACGTTGCGAAGGTCGGCCACGGCGATTGCGTCGCGGCCGCCAGCGACATTCGGCCAGATGTCGCGTTCCCAATTCACGCCGGTGAAGTGGAAGTCTTCCTCGTTGGCGCCGCAGATCCAGTCGCTCATCAGCGCGACC
>JAJAZH010000300.1 GCA_026785815.1 Ramlibacter sp.
GCTTCCTGCTGTGCGGCCTCCTTGATCCGGTTGGACGAAATCACCTCGTCCTGCGCCTGGTGCACAGCATCCTGCATCGCCTTGAGCTCGGTGATGTCGGTCACGTAGCCGTTGAACAGCACACTGCCGTCCGGCTGGCGGTCGAGCGTGGCTTCGTTGTGCAGCCATTTCTCGCGGCCGACCTCGGGCGACTCGACCCGGTAGTCGCAGCGGAACATGTCCATCTTCGCGACGGCGCGGTCCATCTCGGCGACGAAGCCGGGCCGGTCCCGCTCATCGATGAGCGCCAGCAGCGTTTCCCAGTCCGGAAACTGGGCGGAGTCTTTGCGCCCCTGATTCACCGCCCCGCTGACGTAGGTCAGCGCGAAAGCTCCATGGCGATCGCGCCGCAGCTGGTACAGAACGCCTGGCAGATGGTCGTTGATCAGCCGCAGCTGCTGTTCGCTGCGATCGCGCGCCCGGGTCTGGAACGCGAAACCGAGGAAGGCCGGCAACAGGAACAGCACGCTGATTCCGGAAGCCAGCACCAGAACCTTGATCGCAAAAGCCTGCTGCGCCTGCTCCTCCTTGCGGCGCTGCTCCAGCAGGCCCACGGCTTCGGCCCGAAGCGCATCGGTCAACGCGTCGATCTCCGCGGAGCGTCCCTTGCCCTGCGGGGACAGCCGGGCAGCCGCGGCTTCGACACCGGCGGTTCTGCGCAATTGCTCGGAGTCGTGAAAACGCGCCTGCCGGCTCTTGTTCAGCCCCAGCAGCCGTTGCACCTCGCTCACCTGCCTTGAATCGCCCCAAACCAGCCGGCCCAGGTGGGCGACGGCCAGATCGAGCTTGCGCTCGTCCTGGTCGCGGGCCTGCGAAAAACTGTCGCTTCCGGTCAGCAGGAAGCCGCGCTGGTTCGACTCGGCGCGGATCATCTGAACGCTGATCTCATCCAGGGTCGTGACGATTTCCTGGGCATGCCGGGACGCCACCGAAGCTTCGCGGGCGGCGATGGTCGCCGCGTACAGCATGACTCCCATGGTCGTGATGACCAGGGCACCCAGCAAGAAGGTGAAATTTCCGAGGAAGCTGGACGAGATTGGCTTCATCAACGGCTGCATCCCGCCGACGCCGGTACCAGCCGGCGGCATCCGCAGACGCGGGCGATGCCAGCAGCACGCCGGGGTCGCTCCAAACCATCAATCGCAATCGACTGGGCCATGCGTTACCTCATCAACACGGAGTTTGCCGCAAAAAGAGCCCGTCCGCCCATCCGAATGATCCAGCGGCCACCCGTGTCGCTCAACCCACGGGTGGCAAGCCGAGAGGTCACAGGTGAACGCCGGCGGGCACCTGTTGCTCCTTTTTCAATAGCAGCGAGGTGCTCGCTTAAGCTCGCTCTGTTTTCTGGAGCCCCCATGCCGCCCCGCCTGACCGCCAGCGATTTCGACCAGGACCTGCTGATTCTTTTCGACGCCTACGTGCACGGAAACCTGGACCGGCGCGGCTTCCTGGACAAGGCGCAGAAGTTCGCCAAGGCCGGCGTCACGGCGGCCGGCTTGCTGGCTTCGCTCAGCCCCAACTTCGCAGCCGGCCAGCAGGTGGCCAAGGACGACCCGCGCCTGAAGGTGGAATGGATCACCTACGACTCTCCGGCCGGCACCGGCAAGGTCAAGGGCTACCTGGTGCGGCCCGCCAGCGCGAGCGCAACCAAGTTGCCGGCGATCGTCGTCGTGCACGAGAACCGCGGCCTCAATCCCCACATCGAGGACATCACCCGCCGGCTCGCGCTCGACGGTTTCATGGCGTTCGCGCCCGATGCGTTGACAACGCTGGGCGGCTATCCCGGCGATGAAGACAAGGCGCGCGAGCTGTTCGCCAAGCTCGACCAGGCCAAGGCGCGCGAGGATTTCCGCGCCGCCAGCCTGTGGCTCGACGCGCGTGCCGACAGCACCGGCAAGCTGGGCGCCGTCGGCTTCTGCTACGGCGGCGGCATGGTGCACTGGCTGGCCACGCAGCTGCCGCAGCTCGATGCCGGCGTGCCCTTTTACGGCAACTCGCCCGACCCGGTGGAGGCAGCCAGGGTGAAGGCGCCGTTGCTGGTCCAACTGGCTGCCACCGACGAGCGGATCAACGCGGCCTGGCCGGCTTACGAGGCGGCACTGAAGGCCGCGGGCGTCAGGTTCGTGATGTATCAGTACCCCGGCACGCAGCACGGTTTCAACAACGACACCACGCCGCGCTACGACGCCCCGGCGGCCAGGCTGGCCTGGGATCGCACGCTGGCCTTTTTCCGCCAGCAACTGCAGGCAGCGCCGGTGGCTGCGGCGGGCCCGACGGTCCGACTGCGCGGAGTGGTGCAATCGGTCGGCATCACGATCAACTCCCCGACGTCCACCTTGGTCATCCGCGAGCGCAGCGGCGAGGTGATCCAGCTGGTGCTGCCGGCCAACGCGCCGGTCTCCGAGGTCTACCCGATCGAGTTGGCCGACATCAAGCCGGGCAGCTACATCGGCGTTGCAGCGATGCCGCAAGCCGATGGCACGCAGCGAGCGCTGGCGGTGAACGTGTTTCCGGAAGCGGCCCACGGCACCGGTGAAGGCCATCGCGCCTACGACCTCGCGCCGCAAAGCACGATGACCAACGCCACCGTGGCGGACCTGGTCGCCGCGCCCGACGGCCGCCGCATGCGCCTGCGCTACAAGGATGGCGAGATGGCGGTGATGGTGCCGCCCGGCACGCCGGTGGTCACCTCCCGCCCGGCCGACCAGAGCCTGCTGGTGCCAGGCGCCAGCATCTCGGTGACGGCGCAGGAGATCAACGGCCGTCCGACCGCGATCCGCATGAGCGTCGGACGCAACGGTTTCGTGCTGCCGACCTGAGGCCCTGGACACTGAAGCCCGGGCACCCGCGCTAGCGCAGCATGTGGAAGTTGAGCAGCCGGGTGGCGATCACGGTTTCCGCCAGGAAGCAGAGCAGCGCCGCCAGGAAGCACGCCACGCCAAGCAGGAAGCTGGTGACGGAGTAA
>JAJAZH010000301.1 GCA_026785815.1 Ramlibacter sp.
ATCTTCTGGGGCCAGGACCGGCTCGAGTTCGTCGAGCGGGCGCTCCAGCCCTGATCATTTTTTCAATGCGAAAGGGGACTCCCATGGGAAAATTCATCGACCTCCAGGCCGCCGACGGCTTGCGCTTTCCCACCTACATCGCCGAACCTTCCGGCAAGGCGCGCGGGGCGGTGGTGGTGCTGCAGGAAATCTTCGGCGTCAACTCGCATATCCGCTCGGTGGCGGACGGTTATGCGGCCGATGGCTATCTCGCCGTCGCCCCGTCGACGTTCCATCGCGTCAAAGCCGGAGTCGACCTCGGCTACACCGGCGAGGACGTCGCGGCCGGAGCGGCGCTCAAGGCCCAGGTCGAGGCCTTGCCCGCTCCCGGCGTGCTGCAGGACATCGGCGCGGCTATCCAGCACGCCGCGCAGGCCGGCAAGGTCGGAATCGTGGGGTACTGCTGGGGTGGCCTCTTGACCTGGCGCGCGGCTTGCCTGCTCGACGGGTTGGTTGCTGCCGCGCCTTACTACGGCGGCGGCGCGACGCTGCCGGCTGAAATCGCCCGCCAGACCAAGGTGCCGGTGATGGCGCATTTCGGCGACAAGGACACGCATATTCCGATGGAAACTGTCGAGGCGTTCCGCATGGCGCATCCCGAGGTCGAGGTGCACGTGTACAGCGCCAACCATGGCTTCAACTGCGATCAGCGGGGCTCCTACGACGAGCCGGCGGCCCGGCTCGCAAAGCACAGGACGCTGGCATTCTTGCGCAAGCACGTCGGCTGAGATGGCGGCCTGTCGTCTCGCGCCGCTGGAGTGGCTGGCGTCGTTGACCCGCTGCTTTTGCACGGCCTGGTTGCTCGCTTCGTGCGCGGTCATGGCCCATGCCGCGGACTACAGCGGACCGCTGTTCGACGCCCACCTGCACTACAACGATGAAGCGTTCGACGGCAAGGCCGGCCCGCATCCGCCGGCCGACGTGCTGTCCCGGATGCAGCGCAATGGCGTGCGGGCAGTGGTGGTGAATTCCCGGCCCAACGACGGCACGCTTGCCCTGGCATCGTCCCCCTTGACGCGGCAGGCCGGCGTCACGGTCGTGCCCTTCGTTCGCCTGTACCGCAACCGCGCCGACTACGACAGCTGGTTTCGCGACGAGTCGATCTACACGATGGTCATGGCCGAACTGGCGCGCGGCACGGCCGCCGGCCCGTATCGCGGACTGGGCGAATTCCATCTGTACGACAGCGCCAATGCGAATGGCCCAGTCGCAAAGAAGCTGATGGCACTGGCGCAGGAGAAGGACCTGGTCGTCCTCGCGCACGTCGACGACAAGGCCATCGATTTGCTGATGGCCAACACCGCGTCGAAGGGGCAGCGGCTGCGTCTGATCTGGGCCCACACCGGAATCGGGGGAGTTCCTGTTGCGCGGGTGGAGCAGCTGCTCACACGCTATCCGCTGTTGATGGGCGAGCTGTCGTACCGGCCGGGGCTGACCTGCGACGGTGGCAAGCTCTGCCCACAGTGGCGCGAACTGCTGGTCAAGTTTCCGGACCGCTTCCTGATCGGCTCGGACACCTGGGTCAACCAGCGCTGGAGCGACTACGACGGACTGATGAAAGGCTATCGGACCTGGCTGGGCGAGCTGCCGCTAGAGACGGCCCGTCGCATCGCCTGGGGCAATGGCGCGCAACTGTTCGGACTTGGCGAAAAATGATCACGCTTTACTACCACCCGAGCACCGCGTCGATGGTGCCGCACATCCTGCTGGAAGAAATCGGCGAGCCGTTCCAGCGCGTGCAGGTCGACCGTGCCGCCGGCGCCCACAAGCAGCCGGAGTACCTGCGGCTGAATCCGAACGGCCTGATCCCGGTCCTGGTGGATGGCGATCACGTCGTCTACGAAACTGCTGCAATCGTCCTGCACCTGTGCGACGTCCACCCGCGCGCCCGCTTGGCACCGGCGCCCGGCAGCTGGGAGCGGGCCCGGTTCTATCAGTGGTTGATGTGGCTGACCAACACACTGCAAGCCACGCTGACCGTCTACTTCTATCCGGAACGCTGGGTGAGCGAGGGCAACGCTGCCGGGGCGGCCGAAGTGAAAGAACAGGCGCAGAAGAAAGTCGGCGTGCTGCTCGACATGCTCGATGCCGAGCTGGCTCGTCACGGGCAGAGCTGGTACGGCGGGCCGCAGTACAGCGCGCTTGACCCCTATGTCTTCACCTTGTGCCGGTGGACCCGCAATTTCAGTTCCGCGCCGGCCCGCGACCGGCGTCGGCTCGGCCGGTATTTACAGCGGATGCTCGAAAGGCCGGCGCTGCAGCGCGTGTTCGCTTGCGAGCAGCTTGCCCCGCCGTGGATCTGAGCGTCGTGCCGGACCGGGTCTGCCAGCACGCGTGTCACGAACCGCTCGCCCAGCCAGGCGTCGACTGCGGCCGTGAACCAGCTGGCGTGACGCGGCTCGAGCGCAAGAGGCCCGCGATGGCGCTGTCGCAAGGCATCGAAGAACGCTGCGGCCGCGGCAGGCGCAAAGGCGAGGCTGGGAGGCAGCTGCACCAGCAGGCAGCCGAGGCGGTCCCCCAGGCCCGCTGCCTGCAGCAGGACGTCGTCCAGCAGGCTGTCGCAGCCGACCAGCTGGTGGACGTGAGTGATGGTTTTGGACAGCTTCACGCTGAAGCGAAACGCCGGCGGCACTGCCCCGGCCCATCGCTCGTAGGTGGCACGGCTGTGGGGACGATGGAACGACGAGTCGATCTCCACCGCGCTCTGGCGCCCCGCATAGCGCTGCAGGTGCGTGCCCTCTGCCGGAAAGGCGTGGTGGATATCGCGCGGCAGGCTCCAGCCCGCGCAGCCGGTGAAAAGCCGCCCCGTCTCCATCGTTGGCCTACCTGGGGGCGCGCGCCAGGATGCGCTTGCGCCAGAGCACCAGCGACACGACAACACCCGCGACCAGCATGGTCAGCAGCACAAACCACATCGCCCGACTCGAGTGGATCAGCGGCAGGAACTCGAAGTTCATTCCGAAGAAGCCGGTGATCAGGTTCAGCGGCAGGAACACCGCGGTCAACGCCGTCAGCGCCCGCATGATTTCGTTGGTGCGGTGACTCTGGGCCGAAAAGTGGATCTGGACTGCACTCTCCGCGCCGTGCTCCATCTGCCGCAGATGTTGCACCACCCGCTGGATGTGTTCGATCACGTCACGGGCGCGGGCCAGCATGCCGTCGCGCTCGGCTTGCGACATCGTCGCAGACGGCAGCTCTCGAGCGGTATCCAGCCACTCCTGGATCGCGTCGTTCTGCTCTTCGGACAGGTCTTCCAGCTTGTGCAGCTCCGACCGGGCGATCAGCAGCGAATTCCAGTTGGCCTGCTTCGACTCCGGCCGCAACAGTTCGCGTTGCCAGGCATCCATCTCGGCGCTCAGCTGCTTGCGCAGCGCGAGGTAGCTGTCGACCATGACGTTGATCATTCGCAGCATCAGGTCGGACGGATTGGACGGCAGCCGGTTGCGGCCACTGGACGTCAGGCCGTCGCTTTGAACCGCATCCGACAGGTAGCGTTCGATGAAGCTGTGCGCGGTGTAGCAACCGAGAGGGTGGACGGTGATCAACAGCCGGTCGAACACGACGAAGCCCACGGCACGGGTGCGGATGCGCTGAAACGTCGGCAGCGTCGAGGTCGCCTGGGGCTCGGCGCCTTGGTGCGGAAGTTCCAGTTCCACCTCCTCGCTGGTGGCGAGGCGCCGGAACACGATCTGGTCATAAACCGAAGTCGAGTCGTAGTGGGAGGGATGAGCCCGGTTCTCCAGGTC
>JAJAZH010000302.1 GCA_026785815.1 Ramlibacter sp.
CCAGGGGGCGGTGGCGCTGGCGGTGCCGTGCAGAACGGTGGTGGCTTTCAGGGTGCGGGCGGTTCCCAAGTCGGCGGCGGTTTCCAGGGCGGTGCCGGTCAGACCGGCGGTGCGGACGGTGGCAACAACGGGCAGGGTGCATCGGCGCAAGGCATGGGCTCGAATCCGGGTGATGGGGTCGCAACCCGAGGCAGCGGCAACGTCGGCGACGAGACCCGGTTGATGACCAGCGGCACGCCGCTGGCCCGGGCCCGCCAACGCGCCAACGGCGTGCTGGGCCAGTTGCGGCGGCTGTTGACCGATCGGGTGGCAGGGTTCGACATCAACCACGTCACCCGGCCCTCGCCGGCGCTGGACGAAGCCATGTCGATCCACCAGACCGCTGTCCAGGCAACGGTCGCGGGATCCGGGGCGGCCAGTGTCGGCGGCGCGCCGGGAGCAGGAGCGGGCGAGGTCGACATCGTTTACGACGATGCCCGCGTCGAGCAGGTGGCGACCGAACTGCGGCAGCGCAGCGGCGACCTCAAGAAGAAGGCCGCGACGTCGACCGAGAAGGCGACCATCGAGATCGTCGCCTTGATGTTCCAGAGCATCCTGGCCGAAGAGCGCATTCCGCCGGCGATCCGGGTCTGGTTCGCCAGGCTGCAGATGCCGGTGCTGCGGGTCGCGATCGCCGAGCCCGAGTTCTTCGGCTCCCTGTCGCACCCGGCGCGCCAGCTGATCGACCGCATGGGCTCCTGCGTCATGGGCTTCGATGCGGCCTCCATCGGTGGCAGCGCCCTGGAGACCGAAGTCAAGCGCGTGGTGCAGGTGATCGAGCAGTACCCGGAAACCGGCCGCCGCGTGTTCCAGCTGGTGTACGACGAGTTCCAGAAGTTCCTGTCGCGCTTCCTGACCGAAAAGGGCCCGACGCAACGACTCGTCAGCGTGGCGCAGCAGGTGGAGCAGAAGGAGACGATGGCGATCCAGTACACCATCGAGATGCGCAAGATGCTCAACGACATGCCGGTGCGCGACGAGGTGCGTGAATTCCTGTTCAAGGTCTGGGCCGAGGTGCTGGCCCTGGCGGCTGTCAAGCACGGACCCCAGCACCAGGAGACGCTGAGCCTGAAAAAAGCGGCGACCGATCTGGTCTGGGCCGCCAGTGCCAAGCCGAACCGCAATGACCGGGCCCGCGTGATTCAGGACCTGCCGGGACTGCTGCTGAAACTGCGCCAGGGAATGGAGCTGATGGGCATCCAGGGCCCCGAGCAGGAAAGCCACATCAAGGTCATCGGCGACACCCTGGCGGACGCCTTCCTGTCCAAGACCGAGGCGATTCCCCAGGCGCATATCGAAGCCATGGCGCAGCGGCTGGCGAACCTTGAGGACTTCGTCGGCGACGATCCCAACACCGATCTGCCGCTCGATGCAGAAAGCATCGAGTTGATGCTGGGGATCGACGCTTCCATGATCGAGGTGGTGGCGGACGGCGGCTCGCGTCCGAGCATCGCGATGGTGGCCTGGGCCCAGGAGCTGCAGTTGGGCAACTGGTTCACCATCGACCACAACGGCATCACGGCTCAGGTGCAATACGTGTGGCGCAGCGAGCGCAAGCAACTGCATCTGTTCGCCTCCCCTGAAGGCCGCAGCTACCTGATCCAGGCTCGCCGGCTCGCTTCCTACCTGCAGGCTGGTTTGCTGGTTCCGAATGAAGAGGAGGCGCTCACTGTGCGCGCCACCCGCGATGCACTCGCCAAGCTGGACGCCAATCCGGAACGGCTGCTCCAGTAGTAGTGGGGTTCTGGCCAGAAAAAAGGCCCGCAGTGCGGGCCTTTCAGTTGGAGTGCTCTACGTCTTCATTATTGCGGAAGCCGGAACTCGGCGTCGTCGCAGAGTTCGTCCAGCACCAGCGCATCCGGCTCTTCGCCAAAACTCCAGTAGACCATCAGCACGATGATCTTCAGATCGTCCAGGGAGACCGGGTCGCCGGGGGCCGCCATCGCGCGATCCATGACGATTTCGCGCATTGGAGCGGGAAGGACGCCCGACGATTCGAGGAAGCTGATGAAGCCCAGGCACTGCGCGCCGAGATGATCCTGTTCGGCGACCGAGTACACCCGCATGCTGGTGCTGGACTGGTCCTGGTCGGCGACCGAGCGCTGCGACCCCTCCGGCAACTGCGTGTGCTGGGCTGCCAGGTTGAGGCCGTCCAACCAGACCAGGGCCTCATTGATCTCGTCGGCTTCGAAACCGTGAGCGCTTAACTTTCGGCCAAGCTGCTCCAGCTCGGGGCAGGCATCTCCGCGCCAGTAGTTTTCGTACACGAACACGAGCACTTCAAACATGATTGCAATATAGCCCAGAAAGGGAAGTCGACCGGCATCGCTTTGATGCTGTTTGTGCCACTCAGCCGGTGGCCATGCGTTGAAACAGGCCGCCCGGCAAGCGCGCGACTTCGCCTGCCAGCTCGAGTTCGAGCAGGCGTGCCTGCAGTTCCGCAATGCCTGTGCCGCTGCGTGCCACCAACGTGTCGAGACTGACTGGATCGAACCCGAGCAACTGCAATAGCGGGTCATTGCGGCTGGACCGAGTTGACTCGGGTGCCGTGACCCCAACTGCCGGCGAGAGGCGGGCAAGCACCGATGGCCGCAATTCTTCCAGCACGTCCTGCGCCGAGGCCACCAGTTTCGCGCCCTGCTTGAGCAGCTCATGGCAGCCACGCGACTGCGTGGAGTGGATCGAGCCAGGGATGGCGAACACGTCCTTGCCCTGCTCCAGCGCCATGCGGGCGGTGATCAGCGAACCGGATTTCAGTGCGGCTTCGACCACCAGAGTGCCCTCGCTCAGGCCGGCGATGATCCGGTTGCGGCGCGGAAAGTTGGCGGCCAGGGGCGGGGTCCCCAACGGGTACTCGCTGACGATGGCGCCGCTCCGGGCAATTCGTTGCGCCAAGCTTGCATGCTGGCGCGGATACACCTGGTCCAGCCCGGTGCCGACCACCGCAATGGTGGCAAATTGACCTGGTGCTGCGCCCTCCAGCGCGCCCTCGTGCGCGGCTCCATCGATGCCCAGCGCCAGCCCGGACACCACGGCCAGGCCGCTTTGGGCCAGGCTGCGGGCAAACAGACGCGCATTGCTTTCACCTTGCGGAGTCGGGTTGCGGCTGCCGACGACGGCAAGGGCGGCCGGCCACCCCGACCCGATATTCCCCAGGACGTAAAGCATCAACGGCGGATCTTCCGTGTCCAGCAGCGCGCAGGGGTAACCAACGTCGCCCACATGCAGCACCCGGCGCGCAACGTCCTGCTGCGGGGAGTCCAGCCAAAGCAGGGTGCTGTCGAGCTGAGCTTGCAACCCGGGCGGCTCGCGCAGCAGCGCGGCGGCTTTTGCCGGTCCGACGGCTTGGGCCAGTGTTGACGCGTCGAGCGAAAAGAGGTCGGATGGGGAGCCAAAGGCCGCCATCAGCTTGCGCGCCGTGTCGTTGCCGACACCCGGTGTCAGAACGAGGCGCAGCCAGGTGGCAAGTTCTTCTTGCTCCATGGCCGGGCCTGCTCAGCGTGGGTTGACCACCCTGTCGCCGGCCTGAACCACGTTGTTGATTTCCAGGATCAGCGCGTAGGACAGCCGTTCGAACGGCCTGAACACCATCAACAGGCCGGTGCGTTCGTCGGGCAGCTTGATCGTCGCACGCTCGCCCGCTTGCGTTCGGTCCACCAGCACCGCGCCGGACCGCAGGATGGCCAGCACATGACCACTCTGGATGCCATCGGCGGTGCCCTTGTTAATCACCACGATCTGGTTCTGGCCGGCAGTCATGACGGCGTCCCCGTACATCGAAACGATCGTGCCCTCGACGGGACGCTCGGGCGCCCGCGGCACATAGCTCAACAGCTGGCGGGCCGGCTCGGGCAGCAGGCGGTCGCCGACACGCATTTCCTCCTTGGCGCCGACGATGTCGATCGTCGCGGGAATGATGGTGGCTTCCATCGCGCCAGAGCGGTTCTGCACTTCGCCGACGCTTTCGCTGCGCTGCAGCGAAGCCTTGCCCAGGAACTGCGCTTCATAGCCCAGGATCACCTTGGTGACCGGATCGCGCAGCGGACGTGCGTTGCGAAAGACCCGGTATTCCTCGGCCGCCCGGGTTGGATCCTTTTCGACCAGCGGTGCCCCGGTCGGGCCCCTGGCGTAAGCCCGGTCCCCGCGGCTGAGCAGAACACGACCATCCTGCGTGCCGACGATCCGGGGGGCCCGCTCCAGCGTGAGCTCATCGACAATCATGGGCTCGGCCAGGAACGGCTCGAGCAGGTTGGCCTGCAGGGTCGGCAGTGCAGCGTCCGCCAGGCCCTCGTAGCGGATTCTGGGGGTGACCCGGATGGTGTCGGTCGGGATGCCGCCGGTGCCGCCGACGCCGCTGCCGTCCTGCCGCAGCCGCAGCAAGGCCATCCCGTCCATCTTTTCGAGCACCAGGCGCTGTCCCGGATAGATGAGGTGCGGGTTGCGGATCTCGTCGATGTTCATTCCCCACAGCTCAGGCCAGCGCCAGGCGTTGCGCACGAACAGGCGGGAAATCGCCCACAGGGTGTCGCCGCGCTTGACCGTGTACTCTGTCGGGGCGTTGGGAGCCAATTCGCTCAGCGGCACACCGGCACGGGCAACTTGCTGGGCGGTCGACCGCTGGGCCGGCGAAATCGGAAAATTCTGGGCC
>JAJAZH010000303.1 GCA_026785815.1 Ramlibacter sp.
CCGCGGAAGGTGATGCTGCCTTCTTGCGGCTGGTACACGCCGTTGATGCAGTTGAGCATCGAGCTCTTGCCGGCGCCGTTGGGGCCGATGATCGCGCGGATCTCATGCTGCCGGACATCGAAGGAAACGTCGCTCAGCGCCTTGACGCCGCCGAAGGCCAGCGAGATGTTCCGGACATCGAGGATCACCTCGCCAGCCTGACGGCCAGGGACCGCGGCCCGCGGCGCTCCGGCATCCATGCTGGCCGGTTCGGTGCTGATCTTCATGCCGCCGCCCTGACCGGCGGGAAGGTCCGGGTGTCGGCGATCTGCAGCGTCGCGTTGACGCTGCCGGTGCGGCCATCCTCGAACTTCACCTGGGTCTCGACATATTGCTCGGAGCGCCCGCCGTACAGCGCATCGACCAGCAGCTGGTACTTGTCGGCGATGAAACCGCGGCGAACCTTGTTGGTCCGCGTCAGTTCGCCGTCGTCGGCGTCCAGTTCCTTGTGCAGGACCAGGAAGCGGCTGACCTGGGATCCGGCCAGCCGCTCGTCGGCCGCCAGGTCGGCGTTGACTTTCTCCACGCACTCGCCGATCAGCTGGTACACCTCGGGCTTCTGCGCCAGGTCGGAGTAGCCGGAGTACGGCAGGTTGCGGCGTTCGGCCCAGTTGCCGACCGCGTCGAAATCGATGTTGATCAACACGCAGACCTGCTCCCGCTGATCGCCGTAAGCCACGACTTCCTTGATGTACGGGAAGAACTTGAGCTTGTTCTCGACATACTTGGGAGCGAACATGGCGCCGTCGTTGGCGCCGCCCTGGATGCGCCCGACGTCCTTGACGCGGTCGATGATCTTGAGGTGGCCCTGCGCGTCCAGGAAACCGGCGTCGCTGGTGTGGTACCAGCCGTCGGCGGTGAGAACCTCGGCGGTGGCTTGGGGATTCTTGTAGTACTCCTTGAGCAGGCCGGGGGAGCGCACCAGGATCTCGCCGTTGTCGGCAACCCGGATCTCGACCCCGCTGATCGGCACGCCCACCGTGTCGGCGCGGGCCTGGTCGTCTGGCTGCAAGCAGACAAAGACTGCCGTTTCGGTCGATCCGTACAACTGCTTGAGGTTGATGCCGATCGAGCGGTAGAACGAAAACAGGTCGGGTCCGATCGCTTCGCCGGCGGTATAGGCCACCCGCACCCGCGACAGGCCAAGGTTGTTGCGCAGCGGCCCGTAGACCAGCAGGTTGCCCATGGCGTACAGCAACCGGTCGAAGCCGCCGACCGGCTTGCCGTCCATCAGTGCCGGACCGACGCGTCGCGCCAGGTTCATGCAGGCCTGGAACAACTTGCGCTTGGGCGCACTCGCGTCTTCCATCCGGATCATCACCGTGGTCAGCAAGCCTTCGAAAATCCTGGGTGGCGCAAAGTAATAGGTCGGCCCGATCTCCTTCAGGTCGATCGTCACCGTGGCCGCCGATTCGGGGCAATTGACGATGTAGCCGCAGGCCAGCCACTGCGCATAGCTGAAGATGTTCTGCCCGATCCAGGCCGGGGGCAGATAGGCCAGCACTTCCTCGCGCTCGGTCAGCCGGTCGAACTGGGCGCCCGCGTGTGCCCGGTCGAGCAAGCTGCGATGGGTGTGCACGACGCCCTTGGCGTTGCCCGTGGTGCCGGAAGTGAAGAACATCGCGGCGACGTCGTCAGGCTGCGCCTGGTCGATCTCGGCTCGGAAAAATGCCGGTTCGGCGGCCGCGAACTGGCGGCCGCGTTCGATCAGCGCGTCGAGCGACTCCAGGCCTGGTTCGCTGTACTTGCGCAGGCCGCGCGGATCGTCGTACCAGATCGACGTGAGCTGCGGGCACTCGACGCGCGCCTCCAGCAGCTTGTCGATCTGCTCCTGGTCTTCGGCAAATGCGAACCGGACTTCGGCGTTGTTGATCGGGAAGATGCATTCGGCGGCGGCCGCATCCTGGTACAGCGGGATCGGCACCGCGCCCAGCGACTGGGCGGCCAGCATCGTGGCATACAGGCGCGGCCGGTTGGCGCCGACGACGACGATGTGCTCGCCCCGCGTCAGTCCGGCCAGGTGCAGCCCGCACGCAAGATGTTCCACCAATGCGGCCATCGCCTGCCAGCTGTGGCTTTGCCAGATCCCGTATTCCTTTTCGCGCATCGCCGCGGCCGCAGGTCGCTGCGCAGCATGCTGCAGCAACAGTCGCGGAAACGTGGTCTGCATGGTGCGATCCTCGGGGTTCAGACGGTCGGGCGTGGCCTGCGCTGAATGTAGGTTCGGGTTTGACGCCGGGTTGTCTTTGCAACGACAATCCTAGGGAATATCCTAGTAGGGCCTGTCCGGATGAGGATTGACGGGCGGCGTCAACTCGACGCAGCCAACGCGATGGCCAACGAACTCCCCCTCTACCAGCGTCGGCGCGACCCGACCGCCGCCGAAATGGCCGGCATCCCTTGGCTGCGGGTGCTGGAGCCGCGCGAGCGACTGCGTGCGGCGGGGGCGGTGACGGTCGGCGACGCCCTGCCGGGCGACTATGTCTGTCGCATCGGCCGGCCGGTGACGTTCTGGTTCGGCGTGGTGGAAGGACTGCTGAAAATGAGCAGCGACAACGCGCAGGGCCAGACCATGACCTTTACCGGCGTTCCGCCGGGGGGCTGGTTCGGGGAGGGCACGGCGCTCAAGCGCGAGAGTTACCGCTACAACATCCAGGCCCTGCGCAAAAGCATCGTCGCCGGCCTGCCGGTCGACACCTTCCACTGGCTGCTCGATCATTCGATCGGCTTCAACCGCTTCGTGATGGAGCAGCTCAACGAGCGACTGGGCCAGTTCATCGCCGCGCGCGAGATCGATCGCATGGCAAACCCCGATCTGCGGGTGGCGCGCAGCCTCGCCGCCCTGTTCAACCCGATCCTCTATCCGGGCGTCGGCGAGATCCTGAGGATCACCCAGCAGGAGCTCGGCTACCTGGTCGGGTTGTCGCGCCAGCGGGTCAACGAATCGCTTTCCGCGCTCGAAGCGCAGGGCACGATCCGGGTGGAGTATGGCGGCCTGCGGGTGCTCGATCTCCAGGCCTTGCGCTCCACCAACCAGCACAACAGGCCGACAACGACAGTTGCCC
Organism: Ramlibacter sp.; assembly: GCA_026785815.1. Lineage (GTDB taxonomy): Bacteria > Pseudomonadota > Gammaproteobacteria > Burkholderiales > Burkholderiaceae_C > Ramlibacter. The sequence goes on from JAJAZH010000303.1 coordinate 3,105, forward strand.
CGGCCGCCGCACCGACAGCAGCCACCGAATGACAGAGCACAGCAACACGACGCGATTGAACAAACGGATGGCGGAGCTCGGCATGTGCTCGCGCCGGGAAGCCGACGACTGGATCGGGCGGGGCTGGGTTCGGGTCGACGGCCAGGTCGCGCCGATGGGGTTGCAGGTGACCGCGGACGCCCGCATCGAAGTCGACCCCAGGGCTCGCGGTCAACAGGAGCAGCAGGTGACCATCCTGTTGAACAAGCCGATGGGCTACGTCAGCGGCCAGGCCGAGGACGGCCACCAGCCGGCGGTCACGCTGCTGCAGCCGGCGACCCACTGGAACGGCGACGCCACCCGGATCCGCTTTTCGCCGGCGCAACTGCGCGGGCTCGCACCGGCCGGCCGGCTCGACATCGACTCGATCGGGCTGCTGGTGCTGACCCAGGACGGGCGCGTCGCCCGCCAGCTGATCGGTGAAAACTCTGGCGTGGAAAAGGAGTACCTGGTGCGTGTCACGTACGGCGAGGTCGCTGCCGACCCGCAGCAGTCGTTCCCGCCGGAAATGCTCGCACGCTTGCGGCATGGCCTGAGCCTGGACGGCCAGTCGCTCAAGCCGGCGCAGATCGAGTGGCAGAACCCCGAGCAGTTGCGCTTCGTCCTGAAGGAAGGCAAGAAGCGGCAGATCCGGCGGATGTGCGAGCAAGTCGGGCTGAAAGTGGTCGGGCTCAAGCGCATCCGCATCGGGCGTGTGGTGCTGGGTCCGCTGCCGGTCGGACAATGGCGCTACCTTGGGCCGCAAGAACGCTTCTGAAAGCACGACCATGAAGTCATTTGCCCTTTGCTTTGCGACTGCTTGCGGCCTGGTGTTCGCGGCTGCGGCGCCGGCCCGAGCCCAGACGGGTGTTGTGAACGCACTGTGCAGCACCGACGCCTCCTGGTGCGAGATGGCCGCCACCGAATTCACTCGCACCACCGGCATCAAGGTGAACCAGGCGCACAAGGGCACGGGCGAGATCGGCGCCCAGTTGCGCGCCGAGGCGGCCAACCCCAAGACCGACATCTGGTGGGGCGGCACCGGGGACCCATTCCTGCAAGCGGCGGAGCAAGGCCTGATGGAATCGTACCGGCCGGCGTACATCAACGACTAGCACGAATGGGCGGTGCGGTACGCCATGTCCGACAACATGGTCGGCGGCTTCTACACCAGTGCGATCGGCTTCGGCTACAACACCGACGTGCTCAGGAAGAAGCAGATCCCGGAGCCGAAGTGCTGGGCCGACCTGGTCCAGCCGGCCTACAAGTGCGAGATCGAAATGTCGCACCCGGCAACAAGCGGAACGGCCTACACCATCATCGCGGGGCTGGTGCAGCAGATGGGCGAGGACGCGGCTTTCGACTACCTGAAGAAGCTGCACAAGAACACCACCGCTTACACCCGCAGCGGGCAGGCCCAGGCTAGTCCCCGGTGCGAACCACCGGAATTCGCGCTGTGGTCTGGCCACGCAACGGCACCTCGACGCGCACGATCCTGTCGGGGGCAGGGCCCCAGGGCAGCGGGACGCTCTCCGC
>JAJAZH010000304.1 GCA_026785815.1 Ramlibacter sp.
ATACCGCTGGACGTAGTAAGTGCGGGCCGCCTGGCGCTGGCTGTCGTTGAAGTACTGCCCGACCCTGATGTCGTCGCGATCCCGGTATTTGCGAGCGTGTTTTTCGCTCTTTTCGCGATCCTTGTCCTCGCGTTTCTCGGCTTTTTCGTGCGCCTTCTCAGCCCGCTTCTCGGCTTTCTCAGCCTGCTTTTCAGCGTGCTTGCCGCCTTTATCGTCCTTGTCGGCGAAGCTCGGGCTCGCCAGCAGGAACGATGCGAGCGCCAGTGTGAGGATGCGAATGGATTGGCCGGCCTGGAGCGACATGCGAACTTCCTTGGAATTGACGGTCTCTCCAGAACGCAACCGCAGCCCAGCGGTTGACCGCCTGCCGTAGGACGGAGCCGCTTCCGGCCCCGCTGGCTCAGCGGCGGGTGCTGGGCGGCGGACCGGCGCGCCCGGCGATGTGCCGGAAAGTGATGCGACCCTTGGTCAGGTCGTAGGGCGACATTTCCAGCGACACGTTGTCGCCGGCGATGATGCGGATGTGGTGCTTGCGCATCTTGCCGCCGGTGTAGCAGATCACCTGGTGACCGTTTTCCAGCGTCACGCGAAAGCGCGAATCGGGCAGCACTTCATCGACGTGCCCTTTCATTTCGATCAGTTCTTCCTTGGCCATGGTTTTCCTGGTTCAGTTAGAGCGGCGCGGCTGCGACGCCCTCGATGGCGGGCTGGCGATGGCCGATCCACTGCAGTCCTTCCTGCGTCGCGTGACGGGCGGCGGCCAGCGGCGTACGGAACAGCCGGGTCAGTCGCAGGACGCGGTCGTGCCGTGCGCCGCCGTGCGCCGCGCCGGACCGGATGGAAACCGAACAGGCATACCAGCCGTTTTCCAGCGCCTGGGTGATGGGCGAAATCAAGTACCTGCCCACTGTGATGTTTTCGTTTTTGTCGTTCATGAAATCGATTCTGCGGAGCGCCTGTGCACATCCGATCTTTGTTCTGGAGCCTGCGTTCGCAGGCCGACGCGTATCGAACCCGGTGACATGGCCTCGCTCGGAGGGCCGGGGCTGCGTCCTGGAGTCGTGACCGGCTTTGGCGAGGCCGGTGCGAAGGCCTTGGGAGGGCCTGAGACGCGTGCGCAGTGGAGACCTCGGGCGCCAGGAAAACCGGTTTCAGGCGCGTTCGATCGCCTGCGCCATCGAAGCCAATATTGTAACCGCAAAGGGAGGCTGGCGCTCAGGCGGCGGCCAGCGCCGGCACAGCAGCCGGCCGGTCCACGCCCAGCCGCTCGGGCGCGATGTACTGCTGCCGGTAGTTCTCGAACGGCAGACTGTCGGAGACCTCGATGGCCTTCTGGTCGCGGACCGACTGCGCGCTCAAGGCCGCGAACCGGGCCTGCTCGGTGGCGCTGAAAGGCAGCGCCAGCAGTTTGCTGCGAGTCTGCTCCGACTGGGCCCGGCAAAAGCCGAGAAAGGAATTGTCGAAATCCTGCTCCATCACGGCCAGCACCCGAGCGCTCGGCAGCAGCGCCGGGTCGTCGAGCAGGGCCCGGGCCGAACGCAAGGCGTCGCTGTAATCGGTGGTCTGGTGGGCACCGTCCAGCGCCGCGGCGATCGGGGCGAACTCGGCCAGCAGTTGCGCCCCCCAGCCGGTCAGGGTGATCTCGCTGCTCCCGCGCTCCAGCATCAGCCCGGGTTGCCGTCCATACGCCGCGGTCTTGTTCTGGTTGCGGCCCAGGGCGGCGATCTCCGCTGGCGAATCCGGCGGGCTCTCGGACAGCAAGCAGTGCAACAGGAAAACGTCGATGAAGCGCAGGGTCGGCGCGGTGATGCCGACCGGGACGAACGGATTCAGGTCCAGCAGCCGCACTTCGACATACTCGACGCCGCGTTCGCGCAGCGCGTGCAGTGGCCGCTCGCCGGGCCGGATCACGCGCTTGGGCCGGATGGTGCCGTAGAACTCGTTCTCGATCTGCAGCAAGCTGGTGGCGAGCTGGTTGTATTCACCGCCCGGATTGACAACGCCCAGGAATTCGTACGGCGGATACGGCTGGATCAGCGCGCCGTGCAGCGAAGCCGCGTAACCGTCGAGGCCGTTGTAGCTCACCGCCAGGCTGGCCTGCGCATCGCTCTGGTAGCCCAGCCGGCCCATCCGCAAGGAGGTTCCGTGCGGCATGTACATGGTTCCGCTGGCGAGCGATTCCAGTTCGTGGTTGCGGCCATCGACGAAACTCGAACACAGCGCCGGCGACGCGCCGAACAGGTACAGCAGCAGGAAAGCGTGGCGCCTGAAATTGCGGATCAGCGCGAAATATTCATCGTTGCCGACTCCCGGCAGCGACCAGTTGTAGTGAATGCCCGAGATGGTCTGCATCCGCCGGCCGTAACGGTTCGCCAGCCCGATGCGATAGACGCTCTTGGCCCGCCCGACATTGGACGAGCCGTAGCGGCCGATCGGAATGGTCTCATCGGCCGGTAGCCGGCACGGCATGCTTGAGACCCACATCGCTTCGGTCCCGATCGAGCGATAGGTGAACTGGTGGATGTGCAGCAGTTCTTCCAGGCAGGTTTCGGGCGTCGCGTGGACCCCGGTGATCAGTTCCAGCTGGGACTCGCTGTAGTCGGTGGTGATGTTGGGGTGGGTGAGGGCCGAACCCAGCGCCGCCGGATGCGGCGTGAGCGCCAGTTGCTTGCCGTTGGCACGCAGGCTCTCTTTCTCGATCCCGCGCCGGATGCCGCGCAGGCGTTGGGGACCCAGTGAATCGAGGGCGTCTTGCAAGCTGCTCATGAGGTGTCGGGTGCGCCTGGGCTGAATGGGCCGAAAGTTAACACCTTTGCGCAAATCCTGCTGGCAGGCGGGTTGGCACTGACTCGGTCCCGGGCCGTTCCGCAAGCCTTCAGACACAATCACGCCCATGGCCCGTGACCCCAAAAACGCCCGCCGCGATCTGCTGATCAAGGGACTCTTGCTGTGTTTCATCGGACTGCTGGTGCTGCTTTCGCCGATGGTGATCCGCGCACCGGGGTTTTCCGAAGCGGTCGGTGGTTCTTCGGTGGTCGGCTGGTTTGCGCTGGTCCTGGGGATCGCGTTCGTGGCCCAGTGGCTCGCACGCAGGAACCGGCCCTGACCGCCGCGCCAGCCGGCGTCTGTTCAAGCCCCGGCCGTGTGCCTTAACATTCATGCACCGGTTGCATCGAGCAGCCGAAAACTGGAGAGCAACATGGCCAAAGGCGAACAGCGCAGCAACAAGATGGACAAGAAGCCCAAGAAGGACAACGCTCCACCCAAGCAGATCGCTTCGGACCGTCCGATGCCGCCGACCACCGCCGTCCAGCCGCGCGGCAAACTGAAGAACAAGGCGCCTTGAATCCGGCGCGCCGGGCCTGAGCCCGCCGTCTGAAGACTCGGAAACGTCCTACGCTGGGTTGCATCCCGGGGTCCCACACTGGGACAACACCACAAAGGATCCCCAATGCATGTCGAGGTCAACACCGGCAACGGCGTCGAGAACACCGAATCGCTCCAGCGCTGGGCCACCGACCACCTGGTCGAAACGCTGGAACGGTTCCAGCAAGACATCACCCGAATCGAAGTGCAATTGACGGACGAGAATCGTGGCAAATCGGGTGCCGACGACAAGCGCTGCATGCTGGAAGCACGGTTGGCCCACCATCAACCGATTGCGGTCAGCCATCATGCCGAAACCCAGGATGACGCCTTCCGGGGCGCCGCCCGCAAGCTGCTGCATGCGCTCGATCACACGCTGGGCAAATTGCGCGACCATCACCGTGACCGCGACAGCATCCGCCGCGACGTCGAAGTGACTGGCGTGTTCCCAAGCGCGCCGGTCTAGGGCCGACCCAGGACGCCGACCAACCAGCGGTTGAAGTCGGCGATCTCCTCCTGGCAAATGGAATGGGCCATCGGATAGTCGTGCCATTCCACCTTCCATCCAAGGGCCACCAGCGCGTCGCGTGAAGCGGTCGCCCGGGCCAGCAACACCACCGGGTCCGTCCGGCCATGCGCCAGGAACACCGGTGTCGCTGCGTTCGAAGGGTGGCTCTCCGCGGCCGTCGTGGCCGCCAGCGGCAGGTAGCCAGAGAGACCCGCAATGCCGCCCAGCCGCTCGCCGTGACGCAAGCCGGTGAGCAACGCCATTGCGCAGCCCTGAGAGAAGCCGGCGATCACGATCCGGTGCGCCGGAATGCCACGGCTTTTCTCGCGCTCGATCAGCGCCTCCACCGAGGCGACCGATTGGCGCAGGCCTGCTTCGTCTTCGCGCTGAACCAGGTCGGCGGCCAGGATGTCGTACCAGGCCCGCATCGCGTATCCGCCGTTGATCGTCACCGGGATCACCGGCGCGTGCGGAAAGACGAAGCGAACAACTCCGACGGCCCGCAAGTCCAGTTCCTGGGCGAGTGAGACGAAGTCGTTACCGTCGGCGCCCAGGCCATGCAACATGATGATGGTGGCGCTCGGATTGGGGCCGGTTTCTCTCTCGATGATTTCAAGCAGGGGCATGTGTCACTTTCTGTTCGTCGTTGGGGGCGAGCCCGTTATTTTGCAAGCGGGCGACCGCCAACGTCGGACACACGCACGCCGAGCGGATCGGCTACCAGCGCAAGGTGGCTGCCTGGCAATGTCAGTTGGGCCCGTCGGTTTCTGCTGCGCGATGCAGCGGACCGTGAAAGCCAAGCGCGGAGGCTTTGGACCGGCCAGCCTCGGTCGAGCCTCGGTTGTCTTGCATCGGGTCACTGGCAACATTCGGGAACGGGGCTGCACAAGCCGTCATCAATGTCGCAGCCGCTGCGATGGCAAGCATCTTGATCATGGGTGGGTCTCCTGGAACCGGTTTACCCCATTGGGCGCTGCTTGCAGCGGACTGTGTTGTAGGAAGCCATCGCCGGCTGCGGTCAGCCTAGAAAAGGCCCCGGCCCCCGCGCGCTTTTGCCCCGGTTGTCAATCGGCGCAACACCCGAGCGTGCAAATCCAGCGCCAGATCAGCACAAACCGGAGGGGCGGCGTATATTGATCCAGCGCCACCCCCGGTTCTGGCGGCAGCGCTGATCTGCTTAACATCCAACTAGGAGCCTGAAGATGATCTCGTTGAAGAAAAACACTTGCCGCGTCCTCGTCGTCGCCATGATGACCCTGTCGTTCCAGTCAGCGCAGGCCGGAATGATCGGCACCGAGCAAGCGACCGCCAACACCGCAGCGGCGACCCAG
>JAJAZH010000305.1 GCA_026785815.1 Ramlibacter sp.
CAGGCGGGCGTCCTCGAACACGATCGCTGCCGCCATGCGCTCCAGGAAGCCGGCCGGTGGCGGAGCGCGGTCTTCAGGGTCATTGAGACTGACCGGGGGGATACGCACCTCGTCGCCCTGCTCCAGCTTGCGGTCGGCCTTGGCCCGGCCGCCGTTGACCCGCACCTGGCCGCTGCGCACCAGCTTGTACACCAGGCTGCGCGGCGCACCCTTGAGCTGCCCGAGCAGGAAGTTGTCGAGGCGCTGGCCGTCACGGTCCTCGGGCACCTTCAGGGTGCGTACCGGGGTTTTGCTGGCCCCGGCGGGCGGGCTTGCGGGTGGTTGTTCGGTCATCGGGGTTTATCTGATACACTCGCCGGGCGATGTAAGGGTTTGATTTCGCAGGAAGTTACCCAGCCTCTCCATGAAGCTGCGGGCCAGAAGCCCAGCTTTCCGCGTTTCCGGCAAAGTGCGCAGCCACCGCCCACGGGGCGACCATGTTAGCGGCTAGCCGGCGAATCCCGCCATCGCCCGATGCGTCAGACGTCGGAAGCTGAACATGTCCCGCGCGGCGCAAAGACCTCGGTCCAAGCAGCCGTCGGCCCGCAACATATTTGTTAATGAACTAAGCGCTCCCGCGGCATGCCGTGGTGTCGTAGCGCTGGAAACCAAACTCCACCCTGCCCGCGCCTGCGCGGGGGGTGGTGAGCAGTATCCAGAGGCGAAACCCACGGCGTTCCGCGCGGTAGCAGCGCGCGAGGAACGCACCCATGAAACGCATGCTGATCAATGCGACGCAGGCAGAAGAACTGCGCGTCGCCATCGTTGACGGACAGACCCTGTACGACATCGATATCGAACAACCGTCCAAGGAACAGAAGAAATCCAACATCTACAAGGGCCGGATCACCCGGCTTGAGCCTTCCCTGGAAGCAGCCTTCGTCGAGTATGGCGGCGAGCGGCATGGCTTCCTGCCGCTGAAGGAAATCTCCCGCGACTATTTCCAGGCCGGGGTCGACCACAACACGGCCGGCCTGAAGGAACTGCTGCGCGAAGGCCAGGAGGTTGTTGTCCAGGTGGACAAGGACGAGCGCGGCAACAAGGGCGCCGCCCTGACCACGTTCATCTCGCTGGCCGGCCGCTACATGGTGCTGATGCCCAACTCGCCCAGCGCCGGCGGGGTCTCGCGCCGCATCGAGGGCGACGACCGCGCCGAACTCAAGAAGGCGATGGACGCACTGGCCATCCCCGAAGACATGGGCGTGATCATCCGCACCGCCGGCGTGGGCCGCGATGCCGAAGAGCTGCAGTGGGACCTTGACTACCTGCTCCAGGTCTGGCGTTCAGTCGCCGAGGCCGCGCTCAGCAAGCCTGCCCCGTTCCTGATCTACCAGGAATCGCGCCTGATCGTGCGCGCCCTGCGCGACTACCTGCGCGCCGACGTGAGCGAGATCCTGGTCGACACCGAGGAGCTTTATGCCACCGCCAGGGAGTTCATGGAGCAGGTCATGCCCCATAACCTGCGCAAGCTCAAGCACTACACCGACGACATCCCGCTGTTCAACCGCTTCCAGATCGAATCGCAGATCGAAGGCGCCTACGAGCGCAACGTGCGGCTGCCGTCGGGCGGCTCCATCGTCGTGGACCAGACCGAAGCGCTGACCGCGATCGACGTGAACTCCTCGCGTTCGACCAAGGGCAGCGACATCGAGGACACCGCGTTCCAGACCAACATGGAGGCCGCCGATGAAGTGGCTCGCCAGCTGCGCCTGCGCGACCTGGGCGGCCTGGTGGTCATCGACTTCATCGACATGTCCAGCAGCAAGCACCAGCGCGACGTGGAAAACCGCCTGCAGAACGCGCTGAAATACGACCGCGCGCGGGTCCAGATCGGGCGTATCTCCCGTTTCGGCCTCATGGAAATGAGCCGCCAGCGCCTTCGTCCGTCGCTGGGTGAATCCAGCCAGATCGTATGCCCGCAGTGCGAAGGCCACGGCCGCATGCGCAGCATCGAATCCCTCTCGCTGTCGATCATCCGCGTTGCCGAAGAGCACGCGATGAAGGAAAACACCGGCCAGGTGCTGGTCCAGGCCCCGGTGGAAATCGCCAACTTCCTGCTTAACGAAAAGCGTGGAGCACTGCGTGAAATCGAGGCCCGCCACGACGCACCGATCATCATCGTCGCCGACGAGGCCCTGCACAGCCCGCATTACGAGGTCACCCGGGTGCGCGAGAACGAACTGGGCGAGGAAACCTCACGTCCCAGCTACCAGCGCAACACGCCGCGCAAGCTGCCCGTGCATGCCCTGACCAAGTCGCAATTGAACATTCCCCCGGCGCCTGCGGTCACCCACGTCAAGCACAGCCAGCCGGCCCCGGTTCGCGAGGAACCCGATGAACGAGAAGAAGCGGTCGCCGCGGCACCCGCCTTCGCCAGGCAGGCTGTGCCCGTGGCTGCAGTCGCAGCAGGTGGCGGGGTGATCGGCTGGTTCAAGCGCCTGATGGGCGGTCAAACCGAAGACAGCCCCGGCCCCACCCTGGCCGAGCAGACCCGGCAGCGCGAACAGCGCCAGCGCAATGACCGCGGCAACGGTGGCCAGGGCCAGCCGCGTCGCGATGGCCGCGGCAACCAGCAGGGCCAGGGCCGCAACGGCAACGGGCGTCGCGAAGAGCGCGCGGCCAGGCCGCAGGCGGAGGCGCACGACGCGCAGGCATCCAAGCAGCGCAACGAGCAGCAGCCCAAGCAGCCCAAGCAACAAGGCCAGCCGCGCCAGCCCAAGGGCCAGACCGAGGCAGGCCAGAATAGCGGCCGGCAGCCGCGCGCGCCCCGCAACAGCGAGACTGCGAAACAGACGAATGCAGAAGGCGCCACCGATTCGGTCGAGCTGATCGCCGCCTCGGCGGCAGTGGCCGGGGCCGTCCAGGCGACAGCGCCCGCAGTTTCCGCCCAGCCTGCAGCTGACGCCCTGGCTGACGGCCAGGTCCTGGACGGCGTGGAAAACGCCGGCAGCGCCGATGCGCAGCCCGGCGGCAGCAGCGATGCGGGCGATGATACCGGCGATGGCAGCAGCCGTCGCCGCCGTGGCCGTCGTGGCGGTCGCCGCCGCCGCCGTGGCCCGGGTGAAGAAGCCAATGCCGGCAGCGACGGCGAAGGCAACGAGGAGCTGGCTGACGAAGATCGTCCCCAGACGATCATCGCCAACGGCTCCCAGCCAGAGTTCGATTTTGATGACCAGGCTGTCGCCACTCAGCGCCCGTCCGTTGCCGCACCTGCTGCAGTCGCGGTGGCAACGCTGGCAGTCGTCGCTGTGGTGGAAAGCCCGCTAGCGCCAACGCCAACCACGCCGGCCGAGCCTGCTCCTCATCTACCAGGGGCCACGCCTGAGCCTGTCGCCATCCCTACACCCGAACCGGCGATCCTGAAGAACGACACCATCGGCAACTTCACCCTGGAGCAATCCCCACCGGCGGAAGTCGAGCCGATCGCAGTTGCCACCGTTGCGGTCGTGGTCCCGGAAGCAGTCGTGGCTGCCCCGGTCACTGTGCCCGCAGCACCCGTGCCGAGTCCGGCGCCTGCGCGTGCTCCCGCCAGCGGCGGCTCGCTGTTCTTCACCGTGGATGCCGACACGCCCCGGTCCGTCACCCGCCACCTGTTCGAACCCGTGGCCACGCCACTGCCGCTGGCCGACGCGGAAGGCGAAGCGGAACTGCCGTCGCTGGCAGGCAACGATGACGGCAACCGCACCGGCAACGGCCTGGACAGCGAACGCAGCGCCTGATCCGGTTGCATCGGGTGACTTATTCCTGCGCGTTCTCAGATGGAACGCGCAGGATCCTGCAGTCCGTACTGGGCGCCCAATCGGGCCAGGGCGATGTTGTCCTGTATCGCGAGCTTCTGGAATAGTCGGGTCTTGTGCGTGTTGACCGTTTTCGCGCTCAGGCTAAGGCGCTTGGCGATGTCCTCCTGGCGCAGCCCCTGTATCAACAGCATGGCCACCTCCAGTTCGCGCGGGGACAGGGTGTCGAAGGGTGAAAGACTGCCCCCGGCCACGTTAGACAGGGCCATGTTCTGGGCCACGTTGCTGCCCAGGTAACGCTTGCCGCGCGCGACTTCGTGCAC
>JAJAZH010000306.1 GCA_026785815.1 Ramlibacter sp.
CCACCAAATCCGGCGAACTGGCCGATGCGCGCAACATGGGCGAGCGCGGCATCTACGAGCTCTTCGCCAGCAAGGCAGTTGCGAAGCGGTGATCTGGCGCGCCGCCCCCGCAGGGCCGTCGGACAGCACCTGACCGCCCCCGCCGGCGTCACGCCACCCGGATCAGCTTCTTGTTGACGAACTCCTGGATGCCCATCGCCGACAACTCGCGGCCGTAGCCCGAGTTCTTGACGCCGCCGAACGGCAGGTCGGGCGTCGATACCGCAGCGGAGTTGATGAACACCATGCCGGTGTCGATGCCGCGGGCCACCCGCTTGCCGCGCTCGAGATCCTGGGTGAAGACCGAGCCGCCCAGGCCGAATGGCGAATCGTTGGCCAGCGCGATGGCGGCGGCTTCGTCCTTGACGCGGAAGAACATCGCCACCGGGCCGAAGAACTCCTGGTGGTAGGTGGGGTTGTCCTTGGCGATGTCGGTCAGGATGGTCGGCTGCATGAAGTTGCCGGCCTGGCCCTCGACCCGCTTGCCGCCGATCAGCACCTTGGCGCCGTGCGCTACAGCCTCGTCCACCTGCTCCTGCAGCGCCTTGAGCGCACCGGCCGACGACAGCGGCGCCAGCGTGGTTTCCTTGTCCATCGGATCGCCCGGCTTGAAGCCTTCCATCGCGGCCTTGAACTTTTCCAGGAATTTGTCCGCCATCGCGTCGACCACGATCATCCGCTTGGAGGCGGTGCAGGCCTGGCCCGCGTTGCCCATGCGGCCGGCGACGGCGTGCTTGACCGCCTTGTCGAGGTCGGCGTCCTCCAGCACGATGAAGGCGTCGCTGCCGCCAAGTTCGAGCGTCGACTTCTTCAGGTTCTTGCCGGCGCGCTCGGCGACGATCGCGCCCGCGCCTTCACTGCCGGTGAGCGCCACGGCGCGAATCCGGTCGTCGTCGATCACCTTGGTCACCTGGTCCTTGGAGATGAACAGGTTGGTGTAGGCACCGGCGGGAGCACCGGCGTCGGCGAACAGCTTCTCGAAGGCGAGGGCGCACTGCGGCACGATCGAGGCGTGCTTGACCATCACCACGTTGCCGGCCATCAGGTTGGGCGCGGCGAAGCGTACCAGCTGATAGAACGGGAAGTTCCACGGTTCGACGCCGAACAGCACGCCGATGGGTGAGGACTCCACCACGGCATCGCCGCGCTCGGTGCTGAGTTTTTCGGGCGCCAGAAATTTCTCGGCGTGCTCGGCGTAGTAGCTCAGGATGTTGGCGACCAGGCCGACCTCGCCCGTGCTCTCCTTGATCAGCTTGCCCATCTCGAGCGTCATCAGTTCGGCGAAATGCTGCTGCTGCTCACGCATCAAGGTGGCGGCCTTGCCGATGATGGCCTTTCGGTCGGCAAAGCTGCGGTGGCGCCAGTCGTTCTCGAAGCAGTCGTTGGCCTGCTTCAGCTTGGCTTCGAGGTCCTTGTCGCTGATCTCGTCGAAGCGCTTGACGACTTTGCCGGTGTAGGGGTTGGTGGTTTCGTAGGCCATGGGGTCTCGCAATCAAAAAATGGGAAAGGGGACAGAGGACGACAGCGACATTCCATGTTCACACATCCGTGGTCCGGATGGGGTTGCGATGCAATACGGTGCGTGACAGACGGTGCTGGCGCCCGAGCCGCTATGCTGCGTTGTTCGCCACCCGATCGTCACACTCCATGCTGAACCGTTCCGTACCAATCTCCAGATCGCGTGATGTGCTGGGCCTGTTTGCCTGGCTGTCGGCGGCATTTGCTGCTGCGGCGGTGGGTGGGTTTGCTTCGGCGAGCGCCCCCGAGTTCTACCGAGAGCTGGCCCGCCCCTCCTGGGCGCCGCCGGGCTGGCTGTTCGGCCCGGTCTGGTCGGTGCTCTACGCGCTCATGGGCATCGCCGCGTGGCTGGTGTGGCGGGCGCGGGGCTTTGCGGGGGCGGCAGTCGGCCTCGGCCTGTTCATCGTGCAGCTCGCCTTCAATGGGTTGTGGACGTGGCTGTTCTTCGTCTGGCACCAGGGCGCTCTGGCGTTCGCGGAGATTCTGCTGCTATGGGTGCTCATCGCCGCAACCATCGTTTTCTTCTGGCGGGTCAGCAAGCTTGCGGGTCTTCTGCTCATCCCCTACCTGGCGTGGGTCTCGTTCGCGTCGGCACTGACGTTTGCAACCTGGCGGCTCAATCCTGGGGTGTTGGGTTGAATCGATCGAAGGTTCACCATGGCCTTCGATCCCGGTTTAGCTCAGCGCGTCCGTGAAGTCGTCGGTGACCGGCGCGGCGTCACTGAGCGGCAGATGTTCGGTGGCATTGCGTTTCTGGTGGACGGCAAGATGTTTGTCGGCATCCGCGACGCAAGCCTGATGGCGCGCGTCGGTCCGGAGCGGTACCAGGACGCACTGGCGATGCCCGGGGTCCGGGTGATGGACTTCACCGGTCGCCCGATGCGCGGCTACGCCTATATCGATCCAGCCGCGCTGGCCGAGGACAAAGACCTCCAGGCATGGCTGGTCTGGTGCCTGCAATACGTCGCCGCGCTCCCGGGGAAGGCGGACAAACCGCGCAAGCGGGAAAAGTGAAGCGGCCGGTCCCGAGCCGCGGCTGAGGCGCCGCGTTCTGGAGCCACTCGCACGCTCAGGCATTCAAGCATCGGGCATCCGGTCGAACTTCGCAATGGCCGGGTCCACGTGGTCAGGCGTGGCCGCGCGAGCCGGACTTGACGCCGGCGAGTGCCGACAGGCCGTTCAGCAGCACCGCCCGCCGGACGGTTGTGGTGGATGGCGTCATGACCCTCTCCGAGATTGACAGTTTGCGCACAGGCGCACAGGATCGGCTTCAGGGAAGGTCTGAACAAGAGATGAGCACGACCCTCGAGCGAAACAAGCGCAATGCAATGAGCTTCTATGACCTGATGTTCAATCAATGCAAGCCCGCCGAGGCCATTGATCGGTACGCTGGAGCAAGCTACACGCAGCACAACCCACACGTCGCCGACGGCAAGCAAGCCTTCATCGACTACTTCGAACGCATGGCCAGGGAGTACCCCGGGAAACGTGTGCATATCAAGCGAGCCATCGCTGAGGGCGATTTCGTCGTTCTTCACTGCCACCAGGAGTGGCCCACCGGCCAGGATAAGAACTGGGCAGGCATTGACATCTTCCGTCTCGACGCCGAGGGCAAGGTGGTGGAGCACTGGGACGTTCTGCAAGTCGTGCCGGCCGAGGCTGCGAACGCAAACTCGATGTTCTAGTCCAGTTCAGGCAGCTCCGATCCCAGCGATGGATAAGCCTTCGCTCCAGCCGCCGTGCCGACGACACGCGGCCGAGCTCAAATGTTGAACCTCATGCTGCACCACATCTCCTTCGCCGTCGCCAACCTCGAGATCGCCGGTGCGTTTTACGACGCGGCATGCGTTGAAGATGGAAAGGACCTACGGACCCGGCCTGGAAAAGCAAGAAAGACATGGATGCCGGGTCAAGCCCGGCATGACGGGAAAGGTCACTCCATGAACTGCAGCGCCGCCAACCGCGCATAGATCCCGTTCGCCGCCACCAGCGTCTCGTGCGTGCCCTGCTCCACGATGCGGCCATGGTCCATCACGATGATGCGATTCGCGCGCTGAACGGTGGCCAGGCGATGCGCGACCACCAGCGTGGTGCGTCCGCTCATCGCCGACTCCAGCGCCGCCTGCACCATGCGCTCGCTTTCGGCGTCGAGCGCGCTGGTGGCTTCGTCCAGCAGCAGCAGCGGCGGATTCTTCAGCATCGCGCGGGCGATCGCGATGCGCTGGCGTTGCCCGCCGGAGAGGCGCACGCCGCGCTCCCCCAGGAAGCTGGCATAACCCTCGGGCAGGGCGGTGATGAACTCATGGGCGAAGGCCGCTCTTGCGGCCGCGATCACTTCCTCGTCACTCGCTTCCGGCCGGCCGTAACGGATGTTCTCCAGCGCGCTGCTGGAAAAGATCACCGCGTCCTGCGGCACGATGCCGATGCGCCCGCGCAAGTCGTGCAGCGACAGGTCGCGGGTCGGCACCCCGTCGAGACGGATCGTGCCTTGCGCCGGATCGTAGTAACGCAGCAGCAACTGGAACACGCTGCTTTTTCCGGCGCCGCTCGGCCCCACCAGTGCCACGGTCTCGCCCGCCGCCACCGACAGGTGAAAGTCGCGCAACGCCGCCGTCAGCGGCCGCGAAGGATAGTGGAAAGTGATGGCGTCGAATTCAACCCGGCTGCCTCCGTTGACCGACGGCAATGCCTTCGGCTGCGCCGGCGACACCACCGGCGATTTCGCGTCCAGCAATTCCATCAGCCGCTCGGTCGCGCCGGCGGCCCGCAGCAGGTCGCCGTAGACCTCGCTCAGCACGCCCACCGAGCCGGCCAGCATGATGACGTAGACCACGGTCTGGCCCAGGTGGCCGGCCGTGATGGTGCCGGCCAGCACCGCCTGCGTGCCCTGGTACAGGCCCCACAGCAGGGCGGCGCTGGTGGCGATGATGATGAAGGCGATCAGGAAGGCCCGCGCCCTGGTGCGGCGCACGGCGGTGGCGAAGGCGTTGGTGGTGGAAGTGTCGAAGCGCTGCGCCTCACGCGCCTCGGCGGTGTAGCTCTGGATGACGGGAATCGCGTTCAGCACCTCGGCCGCGATCGCGCTGGAATCGGCCACCCGGTCCTGGCTGGCGCGCGAGAGCTTGCGCACCCGCCGGCCCCACCACACGCTGGGCAGCACCACGATCACCAGGATGCCCAGCACCTGCGTCATCACATACGGATTGGTCCAGACCAGCATCGCCATGGCGCCGGCGCCCGTTACCACGTTGCGCAGGCCGACCGACAGCGAGGAGCCGACCACTGTCTGCACCAGCGTGGTGTCGGTGGTCAGGCGCGACAGCACCTCGCCGGTCTGGTTGGTCTCGAAGAATTCCGGGCTCTGCTCCAGCACGTGGGCGTAGACCGCGTTGCGCAGGTCGGCCGTCACCCGCTCGCCGAGCCAGCCCACCATGTAAAAACGCGCTGCCGAAAACAGCCCGAGCGCGACCGCGACGGCGAACAATTCGATGAAGTGCTCGCGCAGCGCCAGCAGCTGCGTGCCCTTGGATTCTTCCGACAGGCCGCCGTCGATCAGCCCGCGCAGCGCCAGCGGGAACACCAGCGTCGCCGCCGCCGCCAGCACCAGGAACAGTCCGGCCAGCACGATCCGGGCGCGGTAGGGACGAAGGAAGGGAAGCAGGCCGGAGAGCGAGCGCGGCGAGCCCTTGGCCAGCGGGGAAGCAGGAAGATCCATGGCGCCAAGTTTAAGCACCGCGTGCAGTGCCCAGCTGAAGGAGTTGGCGCCGCGTTTGCCGGACAATGTGCCGCAGGAGCGCAAGATGGAAGTGCAGGATTCGATCGGTTACGCGGCGGCTTTCCTGACCACCTGCAGCTTCGTGCCGCAGGTCTGGCAGACCTGGCGCAGCCGCGACGTGAGCGGCATCTCGCTGGGCATGTATCTGGTGTTCGCGGTCGGGGTCGCGCTTTGGCTGCTGTACGGCCTGCTCAAGCAGCAGTGGCCGATCGTGCTGGCCAACGCGATCACGCTGGTGCTGGCCGGCCTGGTACTGGGGATGAAACTACGCTTCCGCGACGACTGATCTGGCGCCAGTCGCTGGAGGGCGGAGTCAGAGCTGGTGGAAGGCGGTGATGTCGAAATGGACGTCGATCCGCGCCCCGCTCTTCAGGCGCAGGCGAAAGGTCTCGATCGTCCGTCCCCGCGAATTGCGTCCCAGCGAGCGCAGGTCGACGCTCCACTCCTGTTCGATCGGGCCGAACTTCTGGCGCAGCCAGGCGTATTCGGCCGGCACCCCCGCCATCGGCGTGGACGCGCTGATCACGATCGGCGATTGCGGGCTCAGGCCCGGCACCGGCCGGGTGGACGCCTCGTCACGCGCGGCTTCTTCCGACGCTGTCGGCAGCTCCGAATCCGGGGCCGGGAGAGAGTCGGAGACGGCCCCGTTGGCGACGGTCTTGGTGTTCATGCTGTCAATTCGCTGCTGGCCTCATTGTGCAGCGGCTGAATCCGCTGCGCCGTCCTACAGGCGGTTTTTCGATCCTTCGCTAAGATGAGTTTCATCCCAATCAACGCGCAGGCGACACCCATGGCCGACACCAGCAGCAGCAATTTACAAGGCGACCGGATCGAGATCGGGTCCGATTACGCGCTTTGCGCCTGGGCCCGGCATTTCAACACCAGCGAAAAGCAGGTCCGCGAGGCGGTGCAGGCGGTCGGCGA
>JAJAZH010000307.1 GCA_026785815.1 Ramlibacter sp.
GCCGACAGCGCAACATTAAAACTGGAGATCGCCGCCGCGTACCAGCGGGCGCTGGAAGTGCGGCAGTTGCGCATCGCGCGCGGTGAGGCGCCGCGCGGCTACAAGGTGGGTTTTACCAACCGCGGGATCTGGCCGGTCTACAACGTCTTCGCGCCGATCTGGGGCACGGTGTACGAGTCGACGCTCTCGTTTTGCGACGGGCACGGCGAGTTGTCGCTGGCCCGCCTTTGCCAGCCGCGGATCGAGCCCGAGGTGGTGTTTGGGCTGCGTTGCGCGCCGCTGCCGGATTGTGACCTGGACGCGCTGTTCGACAGCATCGAGTGGATGGCCCCCGGCTTTGAAGTGGTGCAGTCGCACCAGGCCGGCTGGAAGTTCGCTGCCCCCGACACTGTGCTCGACGGTGGTCTGCACGGGCGGCTGCTGGTCGGGCGGCAGCAGCCGGTGCGCGAAGTGGCGACCGACGCGGCGCGGCTGGAGCAGAAGCTGGCGCGGGCTGCGGTGACGCTGACCCGGGACGGCGACGCGATCGACCAGGGCAACGGCGCCAATGTGCTCGATGGCCCGCTGCATGCGCTGCTGCACTTCGTGCGCGAGCTGCGCGCCTGCCCTGGTGCGCCGGCGCTGCGCGCGGGCGACGTGATCACCACCGGCACCTGGACCGATGCCTGGCCGGTCGCGCCCGGCGAGACATGGACGGCCCGCTTCGACTCGCCGCTGCCGCCACTCGGAGTGCGCTTCACCGCCTGATTTTCACCGCCTGATCTTGCCCGTCCCCAGGACCCGATCTAAACTGGGGCCGACCATCAAGGAGTGCCGACTTGCCGCAACTGATCGCAACCGTCGAAGGCGTCGAAATCAAGCACGTCTACCTCACCCGGGACAAGACGACGCTGGGACGCAAGGACACCAACGACATCGTGCTCGACAACCTGGTGGTCAGCAGTCGGCACTGCGTGTTCGAGCTCAAGGGCCTGGCCGACGTGTTCATCGAAGACGTCGGCAGCACCAACGGCACCTTCGTCAACAATAAGCGCATCCAGCGCCAGCAGCTGCAGGATGGCGACGTGATCGCCATCGGCAACTTCCGCATCCAGTTCCTTTCTGCATCGGGCGATTCCGGTTTCGGCCAGACCACAGCGTTCGATAGCCAGTCGATGGGAACCGGGCTGCTGCATGCCAGCTTCCGGGTGCTCAACGGGTCGTCGGCGGGGCTCGAAGTTCCGGTCGTCAAGGCGGTCACCACTTTTGGCAAGCCGGGGGTGGCAGTGGTGGCTGTGTCGCATCGCCGTTCTGGTTTTTTTGTCGCGCACCTCGACGGCGAAACGGCAACGATGCTCAACGGCAAGCTGCTCGGGGCCGATCCGGTGATGCTCTCCGACGACGACGTGCTGGAGCTGGCGGGGACGCGCATGCAGTTCCGGCTGACACAGGACTAAAAGAGGGCGAAACCCTCGACATCAGCGAGACCGGCATCCTGTTCGAGACCGAAGCCGAGCCGCGGGTCGGAGCCCGGATCGACGTGACGCTCCGGTACAGCCTGGACGGCAAGCCTTATCACGTCGGCTGCGAGGCCGAGGTGGTGCGGGTCGAGCGTGTGGGCCAAAAGGTCAATGGCGCTGCAAAGCTGCTGACGCCGTTGGTTTCAGCGCAATAGTCGTCACTGGGGGCGCTTGCCGGCCTCGGCTCCGGCGGGGGAATCGCGCACAATCGACGGATGCAACTGATCAACAAACTGTTGGGCCGGTCAGCCTCTGGCGGTCACAGGGAGGAGTCGCAGTTCCAGGACAGCGACTCCAGCGACGCCAGTTCGCGCAACTCTCCGCGGCGTGAACTGGTGCAGGTTGTGCTCCGGGATTCGATGCGCCGTCACGGCATTCCGTCGGCCTGGATCGAGTGCCGGATTCTGTCGGTGGCGAGTCGCAGCACGATGAGCCACGGCATGCACGTCCAGCTGATCGTCCGAGACGGGGCTGATCGCCTGCTGGCGTACGTGCCGGCGTTCCAGAACAGTTTCATGGACGAGATCTCGCGCTTCGATCCGCGCGTAGGTGACTGGCTTTTCAGCTTGTCGTGGCAGTTCCGGAACCTGACAGCGACCGTCATGCCCGATCCCGGGGTCTGGGCTGGCTCCAGCATTGCCGCCTTGCTGGCTTCGACCCCTTCGATGCCGGGATCGCTAGCCGCCAAGGACGGGACGTCTCCAGCAGCCACACCGGTCCCGACGCCTGCGCCAACGGCTTCGCCTGCAGCACCCTCACCGACGGCAACGCCAACGCCAACGCCAACGCCGGCGCCGGTCCTGCAGTCGCCCGCGGTCCAGGCCCAGCCCTCCCGAGTGGTGGATTCGGTCGACGATGGAGAGGTGCTGGAAGACTTGCAGGCGCTCTATGCGATCCGTGACGCCTCGCTGCGGCACGGCCGGCCGGCGGCCCCGGGCCCATCGGGCGAGAGCGACTTCGAAGACACACAGCGGGGTGGCGACGAAGGCTCCCCGACTCCCGTTCCACCCGGTCCGCGACGCTGGTAGGGCGGCTCTCGCCGGTCCGGCCTCGATCCCGCCGGCGCTGCTTCGTCCCACAGCTGGAGCGCGTGGAGTCCTACCAACTGGGTGCCCAGGCGGCCATAAGGTGGACCAGACTCGCGAGCCGTGTGTGGTCCCACCTGGAGGTTGCCGATGAACGATTCCCGACTCAAGACGGAACATCCGGACCACCGCTGCGCGGAGCGTTTCGACACGGCGTTGACCGTCGACGTCGAAGGATTGAGCGCTCGCACTCGCAATATCAGTGCGAGCGGTGTCTATTTCGAGACCGAGGTCGACCTTCCGATCGGCGCGTTGCTCAACCTCAATGTGCAGTTCACCTATGGCGGCAAGCAGCACTGGCTTTCCTGCGAAGGCAAGGTGGTGCGCGTGACCCATGCGGACGGCCACAACGGCGTTGCAGCGCAACTGCTGACGCCGTTCTTTGCGCCCGCGCAAGAAGAGCTGGTCGCCCAGCCCGCCGCCCGCAGCCGCTAGGTCAGAGCTTGGGAATGCGAAGGGTCGCGCTGATCATCAGGCTTCCCGAAAGCACGAACAGCAGGGACAGCAGATGCAGCTCCCACGGGCC
>JAJAZH010000308.1 GCA_026785815.1 Ramlibacter sp.
AGTTGATTGCCGCCGGCGATTTCATGCAGGTGCAGGTCGGCCAGCGGATCAAGAAGCGCTACACCGAGTCGCCGCTGTCGCTGTACCGCGCGCTGCGATCGCTCAATCCCAGTCCCTACATGTACTACTACCACTTCGGGGATTTCCACGTCGTCGGTGCGTCGCCGGAAATCCTGGTGCGGCAGGAGCAGACGCCCGAGGGCCAGAAGATCACGATCCGCCCGCTCGCCGGCACCCGGCCCCGCGGCGCCACGCCGGAGCAGGACCTGGCGGTCGAACAGGAATTGATCAACGATCCCAAGGAGCGGGCCGAGCATGTGATGCTGATCGACCTGGCGCGCAACGACATCGGCCGGATCGCCAAAACCGGGACCGTCAAGGTGACCGAGGCGTTCGCGGTGGAGCGCTACAGCCATGTGATGCACATCGTCAGCAACGTCGAAGGCATCCTGAAGGACGGAATGACGAACGTCGACGTGCTCAAGGCCACCTTCCCCGCCGGCACGCTCAGCGGCGCCCCCAAGGTCCACGCCATGGAGGTGATCGACCGGCTGGAGCCGACCAAGCGCGGTATCTATGGCGGCGCCTGCGGCTACCTGAGCTATGCCGGCGACATGGACGTCGCCATTGCGATCCGCACCGGCATCATCAAGGACCAGACGCTCTACGTGCAGGCCGCCGCCGGCGTGGTCGCCGATTCGGTGCCTGAACTCGAGTGGCAGGAAACCGAGGCCAAGGCGCGGGCCCTGCTGCGGGCCAGCGAGCTGGTGGAAGAGGGGCTGGAGTAGGTGGCGCGGCCGACTGCCCACCGTCGACCGGTGCTGTCATCACCAGGACACATCGCCAGGACATGGACCGGAACAAGACGATGACCGCCTTCACAATGAAGTTCGATGCAGTCCCGGCCTCCGGGGCTGTCTTGTTTCACACAGCCGGCCGACGTTTGCCACAGCGTCCGGTCTCTCGAAAGAATCCCATGCGCCTCCAGTCTCTTCAATTGATGCTGTCGCTGGTCCTGGCCTGCGTCTCGCAGATCGCGACGGCCCAGTCCGCGGCCACGCTGCACCTTGTTTTCGTTCTGGACGGGTTGCGTCCCGACAGCATCACCGAAGCCGAGACGCCCAATCTGCACCGCCTGCGCAAGGAAGGTGTCTGGTTCGAAAACACCCACGCCGTGTTTCCGACCGTCACGCGCGTCAACTCCACATCCCTGGCAACGGGGACCTATCCCGCGCGCCACGGCATCATGGGCAATTCGATCTATGTCCCGGCCGTCGATCCGCTGCGCGCCTTCACCAACGACAACTTCGAACGCCTGTTGCAGCTCGATGAAGCGACGTCCGGGCGGATGGTGACGACCCCGGGGGTGGCGGAACTGCTCGAGCGCTCCGGTCGCAAGATGGTGGTGGTGAGTTCGGGCTCGACCGGCAGTGCACTGCTGCTCGCGCCCAAGGCGCACCGCGGAATCGGAACCGTGATCAACGGTGATTTTGTGCCCGGCAAGAAAGTCGCCTACCCGGATCCTGTCAGCGACACAGTGCTGCAGCGGTTCGGACCGGCGCCGAAAAAAGGCGGTGCCACGGACCGTTTCGACGCGTCGGTCGACTGGTCGATGAATGTGCTGCGCGACTACGTGCTGCCGGAACTGCGTCCCAACGTCGTCTTCACCTGGATGACCGAACCGGATCACATCCAGCACGGGCTCGGTTCGGGCGCGGCAGAATCGCTCGCCGCGATCCGTAACGACGACCGCCAGCTGGGCCTGTTGGTGCAGAAGCTCGAAGCGCTGGGCCTGCGCGACAAGACCAACATCATGGTCGTGTCCGATCACGGCTTCGCCCACACCGTGTCCAACGTCAATGTCGAGCAGGCGCTGACTGAATCCGGCTTCATCGCAGCCACCGATCCCGGCGCTCTCGTGATCGCTTCCAGTGGGCAGGCCGTGTCGCTGCACGTCAGGGATCGCGACCCGCGGCGGATTCAGGCGATCGTCGAATTCCTCCAGCGGCAGACCTGGTGCGGCGTCGTTTTCACCGCAGCCGGGCGACCAGGTCCGGCGCACGAAGGTGCTGTCGCAGGCACCTTTGCGCTGGAGTACGCCCATCTGGGCGGCCACGAGCGCAGCGCCGACATCGTGTTCACGTTTCCCTGGTCTTCGGCGCCGAACCGCTACGGTGTGCCGGGGACCGAGCACAACCTGGTCAGTGGCGCCGGCAAGACCGGTCCGGTCGACGGCGTGCAAGCCAACCACGGTGGCATCGGTCCCTGGACCATCCGCAACACCATGCTGGCCAATGGCCCGGACTTCAAGCGCGGAGCCGTCGTCCGGACGCCCACGTCGAACGTCGACGTCACGCCGACGCTGCTGCACTTGCTGGGGCTCACGGCGCCGCTGGCGGAGATGGACGGCCGTGCGCTGACCGAGGCGCTGGTCAAGGGTCCCGACCAGGAGCAGGTGCCGATGGACACTCGCGCCCTGCGCGTGCGCAGCGGCGCCTACAGTGCCGTGCTGCAGGTCAGCGAAGTCGACGGCAAGCGCTACATCGACAAAGCCTGGCGCGACTGAGGCAGGATGACGCCATGAAACTCCTGATGATCGACAACTACGACAGCTTCACCTACAACCTGGTGCAGTACTTCGGCGAACTGGGCGCCGAAGTCGAGGTGTTTCGCAACGACGAAATCAGCGTTGCCGGTATCGCCGGGCGCCAGCCGGACCGGCTGGTGTTGTCACCGGGCCCTTGCACTCCAGCCGAAGCCGGGATTTCGATCGAGGCGATCCGCCACTTCGCCGGCAAGCTGCCGGTCCTGGGCGTCTGCCTGGGTCACCAGAGCATCGGCGCCGCGTTCGGCGGAAAAATCATCCGCGCGCAGCAGCTGATGCACGGCAAGACCAGTGTCATCACGACCACCGGCGCGGGCGTCTTCTCCGGATTGCCGGAGCAGTTCACCGTCAACCGCTACCACTCGCTCGCGATCGAGAAAAACTCCTGCCCAGCCGAACTCGAGACCACGGCCTGGACCGACGACGGCGAGATCATGGGCGTGCGGCACAAGGAACTCGCGGTCGAAGGCGTGCAGTTCCATCCCGAGTCGATCCTGAGCGAGCACGGCCACGCCTTGTTGAAGAACTTCCTGGAGCAACGCGCATGAACACAGTCGATCTCAGAAGCGATACGGTCACGCGGCCGACGGCGGGCATGCGCGAGGCGATGGCCGCGGCGCCGTTGGGCGACGATGTCTTCGGCGACGACCCCAGCGTCAACGCGCTGCAGGACAAGATCGCCGCGCTGCTCGGATTCGAGGCCGCACTGTTCGTTCCGACCGGAACCCAGAGCAACCTGTGCGGCGTGCTTGCGCATTGCCAGCGCGGCGACGAATACATCGTCGGCCAGCTGGCGCATTGCTATCGCTGGGAGGCCGGCGGGGTGGCGGTGTTCGGCAGCGTGCAGCCGCAGCCGCTAGCGCACCAGGCCGACGGCTCGCTGGCCTTGACCGACATCGAGGAGGCGATCAAGCCGGACGATCCGCATTTCGCCCGCACCCGCCTGCTGGCGCTGGAAAACACCATCGGCGGCAAATTGTTGCCGATGGCCTATGTGGAGCAGGCCACTTCGCTGGCCAAATCCAGGGGGCTGGCACGGCATCTCGATGGCGCCCGGCTGTTCAATGCCTCGGTGGCCCAGGCGCTGGCCGGTGAGGGCAAGCTGGCGCAGCAGGGCGTCTCCCGCGACAGCATCGTCAAGGAAGCCCGTCGCATCGCCCAGTGCTTCGACAGTGTCTCGGTCTGCTTCAGCAAGGGCCTGGGGGCGCCGGTCGGTTCGGCGCTGTGCGGCTCGCGCGACTTCATCGCCAGGGCCAGGCGCCTGCGCAAGATGGCGGGTGGCGCGATGCGCCAGGCCGGTATGCTGGCCGCCGCCGCCTCCTACGCGCTCGACCACCATGTCGAGCGGCTGGCGCAGGATCACCTGCTGGCGCAGCAGCTGGCACAGGGGCTGGCCACGATCGAGGGGTTGCAGGTGGAGCCGCCGCAGACCAACATGGTGTTTGTCGATCTGGCCGGCGCCGCGCGAGCCAAGGCCGCCGGGCTGGTCCAGCACCTGGCCGAGCAGGGCGTGCAGGCCACCGGGCTGTACCGCTTGCGCTTCGCCACCCACTTGGATGTCGATGCCGCCGGCATCGAGCGCAGCGTCGCCGCCGTTCGCCGTCATTTCCAGGCCTGAGGTCGTCGTGCCGTTCGACCAGCTGCTGCTCTTCGTCGTTGCCGGTTTGTTGCTGAACCTCACGCCGGGTCCGGACGTGCTCTACATCGTCAGCCAGGCGCTGAAGTCGGGCGCCCGTGCCGGAGTGGTGGCCGCGCTGGGGATCGGCGCTGGCTGCTTCGTCCACATCTTCGCCGCGGCAGTCGGGGTGAGCGCGTTGCTCGCCGCGTCGGCCCCGGCATTTACCGCGCTGAAGTGGGTCGGCGCGGCTTACCTGGTGTGGGTCGGATGGCGGATGCTGCGCTCGAGCGCGCCGCGCCTGCAGTTGGCCGCAGCGATCGGTGATGCCGAGACCTCGTCGGATCTGAAGAGCGTCTTCCTGCGCGGTTTCGCCACCAACGCGCTGAATCCGAAAGTGGCCCTGTTCTTCCTGGCTTTCCTGCCGCAGTTCATCGGCCCCGCCATGGAGCACAAGACCACGGCCTTCCTGTTGCTCGGCCTGCTGTTCAACATCAACGGACTGATCGTGAACATCGGTTGGGCCGCCGCCGCGGTCTGGCTGGCCGCGCGGGTCGGGCTGGTGCGGAAGAGCATGCACTGGCTGGAGCGTCTGGCCGGCGCGATGTTCCTCGGCTTCGGGCTCAAGCTTGCTTTGTCCGACAATCCACGCTCCTGATCTCCAATGGAGAAACCCATGTCCATCACCCCCCAGGAAGCGCTGCAGCGCACCATCGAGCACCGCGAGATCTTCCACGACGAGATGTTGCATGTCGTGCGCCTGATCATGAGCGGCGAGCTATCGCCCGTGATGATGGCGGCCCTGATCACCGGCCTGCGGGTCAAGAAGGAAACCATCGGCGAGATCACCGCCGCGGCGCAGGTGATGCGCGAGTTCTCGACCAAGGTCCATGTCGCCGACAAGAAGCACCTGGTCGACATCGTCGGCACCGGCGGCGACGGCTCGCACACCTTCAATATCTCGACCTGCTCGATGTTCATTGCCGCGGCCGCCGGGGCCAAGGTCAGCAAGCACGGCGGACGCAGCGTCTCCAGCAAGAGCGGCAGCGCCGACGTGCTCGAAAGCCTGGGCCTGAACATCCACCTCGCGCCTGAGGCGATCGCCAGGTGCATCGCCGAAGTCGGCATCGGCTTCATGTTCGCGCCCAACCACCATCCGGCGATGAAGAACGTCGCGCCGATCAGGAAGGAGCTGGGCGTGCGCACCATCTTCAACATCCTGGGGCCGCTGACCAACCCGGCCAGCGCGCCGAACATCCTGATGGGCGTGTTCCACCCCGACCTGGTGGGCATCCAGGTGCGGGCGCTGCAGCGCCTGGGCGCCGAGCACGCGGTCGTGGTGTACGGCCGCGACGGCATGGACGAAGTCAGCCTGGGCGCCGCGACCATGGTGGGCGAACTGCGCAACGGCGAGATCACCGAGTACGAAATCCACCCGGAGGATTTCGGGCTGCCGATGGCCAGCAACCGGGCGCTGAGGGTCGAGACGCCAGAGCAGTCGATGGCGATGCTGATCGGAGTGCTGGACAACCAGGCCGGCGCGCCGCGCGACATCGCGATCCTCAATGCGGGTGTCGCGCTGTACGCCGCCAACGTGGCGCCTTCGATGAAGGACGGCATCGTGAAAGCACGCTCGGCGGTGGAAAGCGGCGCCGCCAAGGCGCGGCTCGAGCAGCTGGTCGCGTTGTCGCGCTCCCTGGGCGGCTGACCGCATGTCCGACATCCTCGACCAGATCGTCGCCGTCAAGCGGAGTGAAATCGCCGCGGCGCAAAAGCGCAAGCCGCTGGCCGCCATGCGGGCCGATGCGCAGAGCCGGGTGC
>JAJAZH010000309.1 GCA_026785815.1 Ramlibacter sp.
ACGCGGGCCGGGCGGCGGTGGTCAACGCCGTGGCGGTGGCGGCGGCGGTGGAGGAGGTGGTGGTGGTGGTGGTGGTGGTGGCGGCGGCGGTGGCATGGGCGGCGGTGGTGGTGGCCAGCGCCGCGGCGGCCGCGGCCGTTAAACGCGCCGGCGCACCGAGGGTCAAATGCGACGGGCGTCCGGCAGGTGGACGCGCGCGCTAAAATGTGAGGCTTTGCCGAACTTTGACGAGCGGCGAAACCCAAACAATTACTTCAAGCTCAGGAACCTCCAGATGGCCATCGAACGCACCCTCTCCATCATCAAGCCCGACGCCGTGGCCAAGAACGTGATCGGGCAGATCTACGCCCGCTTCGAGGCCGCCGGCCTGAAGGTGGTCGCCGCCCGCATGGCTCACCTGTCGCGCGGCGAAGCCGAGCAGTTCTACGCCGTCCACAAGGAGCGTCCGTTCTTCAAGGACCTGGTCGAGTTCATGATCTCGGGCCCGGTGATGATCCAGGCCCTGGAAGGCGAGAACGCGATCATGAAGAACCGTGACCTGATGGGCGCCACCGATCCGAAGAAGGCTGCGGCCGGCACCATTCGCGCCGACTTCGCGGACAGCATCGATGCCAATGCCGTCCATGGTTCCGACGCCGCTGACACCGCCAGGCACGAAGTGGGTTTCTTCTTTCCCGGCATGAACGTCTACTCGCGCCAGTCATGAGTGACCACGCCCCCCTGCGTTGCGTTGCCGGCCAAGGCGGCAGCGGCGCGTCGGGGGCGGTCCGGCGCTGCGCCGTGCAATGACTGCGAATCTCCTCGACCTCGACCTCGAAGGCCTGGCGGCGTTTTGCGAAACGCTCGGGGAAAAGCGCTTTCGCGCAACCCAGCTGTTCCGCTGGATCCACCAGAAGGGCGCCACCGACTTCGACCAGATGACGGACCTGGCCAAGTCGCTGCGCGAAAAACTCAGGGGCCGCGCCCAGCTCGCGGCGCTTCCGATCCTGACCCAGAACGAGTCCAGGGACGGCACCATCAAGTGGCTGTTCGACGTCGGCCATGGCGATGCGGTGGAGGCGGTCTTCATTCCAGAAGACGATCGCGGCACGCTGTGCATTTCGTCGCAGGCCGGCTGCGCCGTCGGTTGCCGCTTCTGTTCGACTGGCCACCAGGGCTTTTCGCGTAACCTGGACACCGGCGAGATCGTGGCCCAGCTCTGGTTTGCCGAACACTTCCTGCGCAAGCACCTCCATCGCGACGAACGCATCATTTCCAACGTCGTGATGATGGGGATGGGCGAACCGCTGCAAAACTATTCCGCGCTGGTGCCGGCCCTGAAGGTGATGCTGGACGACCATGGCTACGGGCTGTCGCGCCGGCGGGTCACGGTGTCCACCTCGGGTGTGGTGCCGATGATGGACCGCCTGGGGCTGGATTGCCCGGTGGCGCTGGCGGTGTCGCTGCATGCGCCGAACGACAGCCTGCGTGACAACCTGGTCCCGCTCAACAAGAAGTACCCGCTGGCGGAACTGCTCGATGCCTGCAACCGGTATCTTGAATACGCACCGCGCGATTTCATCACCTTCGAATACTGCATGCTCGATGGCGTCAACGACCAGCCCGAACACGCGCAGCAGCTGGTCCAGCTGCTGCGCCGCCATGGCGGCCGCGGTCTGCGGGCGCCGGGCCGTCCCAAGGCCGCAGACCGGAGCCCTGAGGGCGAAGGTTCGATGTTGCGCTGCAAGCTCAACCTAATCCCGTTCAATCCGTTCCCGGCTTCCGGCCTGGTGCGTTCGCCGCAACACCGGGTGCAGGCTTTCGCGAAAATCCTGATCGATGCTGGTATCGTCACCACTGTGCGCAAGACCCGGGGCGACGACATCGATGCGGCCTGCGGCCAGCTGGCCGGCGATGTCAGGGACCGCACCCGGGTCGGGGACCGGATCGCCCAGCAGCGCACCGTGATGCTGAAACTGGTGCCGGCCGACGCCCGCGCCGCCAAGGAGATCTGACACATGAATGCGGACGTAGTACGGCAAGGGAATGTGTGGACCGGCTATGGCTGGTGCTGCCTGTTCGGAACTTTGCTGCTGGCCCTGGGCGGCTGCGCCACCCGCAACAGCGATGCGACCGGGGCGACGGTCGACATTGTCACCGCCTTCGACGAAACCGACGCCCGCAAGCGCGCCCGGATCCGGATGGAACTTGCGGTGGGCTACTTCGAGCAGGGCCAGACGACCGTCGCGCTCGACGAGCTGAAGCAGGTCATCGCCAACGACCCGACTTTCCCCGACGCCTACAACCTGCGCGGCCTGATCTACATGCGGCTCAACGACATGCGCCAGGCCGAGGAGAGCTTCCGGCGCGCCGTGGCGCTGAACCCGAAGGATTCGAATGCGCTGCACAACTACGGCTGGATGCTGTGCCAGCTGGGTCGCTACGAAGATGCCGGCCGCGCCTTCCAGGGCGCGATGGCGAATCCGCAATATCTTGACCGCGCCAAGACGCTGATGCTGCAGGGCCTGTGCCTGGCGCGCGCCGGCCGCAAGGACGAGGCCGAGCGCAGCCTGGCGCGCTCCTATGAACTGGATGCCGCCAACCCGGTGACCGGCTTCAACCTGGCCAACCTGCTGTTCCAGCGCGGCGAGTTCCAGCGCGCCCAGTTCTATATCCGGCGCCTGAACAACACCGAACTCGCCAATGCCGAATCGCTCTGGCTCGGGATCAAGGTGGAGCAGCAGATGAATGACCGGGTTGCCATGCTGCAGCTCGC
>JAJAZH010000310.1 GCA_026785815.1 Ramlibacter sp.
ACCGGCGGAGGGATGGCGGCCAGCCAAGTTATCATCGGATCAATTAAGGAGACGCCTTGCTCTACACCTGCTCACCCAATTGCACCGACCCGCGGCACCGCCACGGACCTGCGATGTCCGCCGCGGCGACCCGCGCCGGCGCCACCCCGGCCCGCGCTGC
This sequence comes from Ramlibacter sp., assembly GCA_026785815.1. Lineage (GTDB taxonomy): Bacteria > Pseudomonadota > Gammaproteobacteria > Burkholderiales > Burkholderiaceae_C > Ramlibacter. The sequence continues at coordinate 161 of JAJAZH010000310.1, forward strand.
GCGGCCGGCCGTGAAGCGTCCGCTGGCCCGCGGCCGCAGCGGCAAGACCAAGGTGGTGGACCTGCATTGCCACTACCTGAACCCGGAGGTGAACGCCAAGACCAGCCACCTCAACGCGGCCCAGTACGACCCGACAGTGACTTTCGCCAACGAGCTCACGCGCGAGACCAACGTCAAGCAGATGAAGACCCGGGCGCCCAAGCTCACCGGCGTCGCCGAGCGGCTGGTGGACATGGACCGGATGGGCGTGGACGTGCAGGCGGTCTGCCCCGCTCCTTATCACTTCTTCTATTTCACCGAGCCCGACTACGGCGCCGAGCTGGCCCGCGATGTCAATGAAGGCATCGCCAAGCTGGCGGCCGACATGCCCGACCGGTTTGTCGGCCTCGGCACCGTCCCGCTGCAGGATTCGCAGCTCGCCATCCGCGAGCTCGATTACTGCGTCAAGCAGCTCGGCATGCGTGGCGTCGAGATCTGCACCAACGTCAACGGCAAGAACCTGACCGACCCCAGCCTGAAGCTCGACAAGTTCTTCGCGCGCTGCGAGGAGCTCGGGGTGGTGATCTTCATGCACCCGCTGGGCTACACCCAGGCCGACCGGCTGACCAACCACTACTTCAACAACGTGATCGGCAATCCGCTGGAGTCCACCGTCGCGGTGTCGCACCTGATCTTCGACGGCGTGATGGCCCGCTACCCCAAGCTCAAGGTCATCGTCGCCCACGGCGGCGGCTTCATCGCCCACTACTGGGCCCGCATGGACCACGCATGGCGCGCGCGCCCCGATTGCCGCACCGTGATCAAGCGGGCGCCGTCGACCTACCTGGAAAAGTTCTACTTCGACACCATCACCTTCGATCCCGAGATGCTCAAGCGCCTGGTCGACCGCTTCGGCGCCGACCATGTGGTGCTCGGTACCGACTATCCCTACGACATGGGCGAGGACGATCCGCTGGGCCTGGTGGCGCAGGTCAAGCGGCTGCCCCGCGCCGCGCGCGACCTGATCGTCGGCGGCAACGCGGCCCGGCTGCTGAAGCTGAAATTCTGAACGGCTGCCGATGAACATCGCCGTCGTCGGGCTCGGCTGGTGGGGCCGGATCATCGTGCAGCTGGTGCGCCAGAGCGACAAGCTGCGCGTGGTCCGGGTGGCCGACGTCGATCCCCAGGCCGCCGGGTTCGCGGCGCAGCACGGCATCCCGTTCTCACCTGCCTTCGACGCGGTCCTGGCCGATCCCACGGTGCAAGGCGTGGTCCTGTGCACGCCGCACACCCAGCACACCGACCAGATCGTGGCAGCGGCGCGCTCTGGCAAGCATGTGTTCTGCGAAAAGCCGTTGTCGATGACGCGGCGCGACGTGCTGCGGGCCGTGGCGGCGGTGCAGGAGGCCGGCGTCACGCTCGCGGTCGGCCACGAGAAGAGGTTCGAGCCGCCGATCATCGAGTTGATGCGGCTGCTGAAGTCGGGCGCGCTCGGCACGCCGCTGCAGGTCGAAGCCAATTTCAGTCAGGACAAGTTTCTGGGGCTCGACCCCGGCAACTGGCGCCTGTCCGGCGCCGAGGCGCCCGCCGGGCCGATGACGGCCACCGGCATCCACCTGCTGGACCTGTCGATCGGCGTGTTCGGCGAGGCCGAGACCGTGCTGGCCCGGGTGGCGCAACTGGGCAGCGGCCTGACCAACGGCGACACGCTGGCCGCGCTGGTCACTTTCCGCCGTGGCGGCCATGCCTTGATCAGCGCGATCCTGGCGACGCCGTTCGTGGGCCGCTTCGCGGTGTTCGGCTCGCAGGGCTGGGCCGAAGTGCGGGACAAGACCCATCCGGAAGCGCCGGAAGGCTGGACATTGACCACCTGCCTGCGCGGCGAACGCGCGCTGTCGGTCGACATGGCGCCCGCGCCGGCGGTGCTGCACAACCTCGAGGCGTTCGCCGATGCGGCGCTCGGCAAGGCGCCGTACCCGGTGCCGCGCGAGCAGATGATCGCCAACGTCAGCGCGCTGGAGGCGATCTTCCGGTCGGCCCGCAGCGGCGCGATCGAAACCGTCGAGGGCTGAGCGATGAGCGCCAGCCAGCAGGCTTTCGATTCGCGTGAGCTGCGCCAGGTCCTCGGCGCCTTCGTCACCGGCGTCACGGTGATTACCACGCTCGACCGGCAAGGCAGGCCGCACGGCCTGACTGCGAACTCGTTCAGCTCCGTCTCGCTGGACCCGCCGCTGATCCTGTGGAGCCAGTCGCTCGCCTCGCCCAGCCATCCGGTATTCCGCGAGGCCGACCGGTTCGTGGTGAACATCCTGGCCGACGACCAGGTCGACATCTCGAACCGTTTCGCCCGCGGCGGCGCGGACAAGTTCGCCGGCTGCCAGACCGATCCAGGGCTGGGCGGCGTGCCGCTGATCCGCGGTTGCGCCGCCTACCTCGAATGCCGCCGGATCGACAGCTTCCCCGGCGGTGACCACGTCGTGTTCCTGGGCAAGGTCGAGCGCATCGAGCGCTCCGGCAGCCAGTCGCTGGTGTTCGGCGGCGGCCGTTACCTGGTGGCGCAGCCGCACGACATCGGCACGCTGGGAGCGGGTAGCGGGGCCAACATCGCGCGGCTGAAAGCGGTGCGGGTGGCGACCCGGGCGCTGGTCGAACTGTCCGACGAACTCGACGAGACACTGGGCCTGGGCGTCTGGGGCAACATGGGGCCGACCATCGTGCGCTGGGAGGAATCGTCGCAGCCGATCAGCGAGAACCTGCGCACCGGCCTGGTCCTGCCGGTCCTGACTTCAGCGACCGGCCTGGCCTTCGCAGCCTGGCTGCCGCCCGAGACCACCGCGTCATTCATCGACGCCGAGCTGGCGCAGGGTGGCGTTGACACGGCGTCATCCGACACCGCGGCGCTGGCGCAACGGCTCGCCGAGATCCGCGCCACCGGCATGGTCCGGCTGCTCGGGACCGACGCCTTTGCCGATTTGTACGGCACGCGAATCAGCGCCATCTGCCTGCCGGTGTTCGACCCGACCGGCGCCATGGTGCTGGCGCTGACCGCCATCGGCGCGTCCGACCGGCTCGACATCGGCGAGAGCGGCCGGCTGGTCACCGGGCTGCGCGCCTGCGCCGCCACGCTGTCGCAACGGCTCGGCGGCCTGCCGCCGTCATCCATCCCCCAGGAGGAGCAATCCCAATGAAAATCGGCACCTTCATGATGCCCCTGCATCCGCCCGGACGGGTCGCGACCGACACGCTGGCCGAAGACCGCGAAGCGATCCTGCTGGCCGACCGCCTGGGATATTGCGAAGCCTTCGTCGGCGAGCACGTCACCGACCTGTCGGAGAACGTCACGTCCTGCCTGATGTTCCTGGCCTCGCTGGCGCACGACACCAAGCAGATCGTGCTGGGCAGCGGCACCATCAACATGCCCAACGGTCACCCGGCCGCGATCGCGGCGCAGGTGGCGATGCTGGACCACATGCTCAAGGGCCGCTTCATCATGGGCATCAGCCCGGGCGGCCTGATGTCGGACGCGGAGGTGTTCGGCAATTTCCAGAAGAACCGCAACGCGATGTTCCTGGAGAGCATCAACACCGTGCTGAAGATCTGGGAGTCCGACGGGCCGCTGGACCTGCAGGGCGAGTACTTCAAGGTGTCGACCAGGCAGACCGCCATCCCCGAGATCGGCCAGGGCATGATCCTCAAGCCCTACCAGCGCCCGCACCCGCGCATCGTCGGCACGGCGGTGGCGCCGTTTTCGCAGGGCGTGACCGAGATGGCCAGGCGCGGCTGGCAGCCGATCTCGGCCAACTTCCTGTTGCCCGAGTGGGTGAAGTCGCACTGGCCCAAGTATGTCGAGGGCCGCGAGGCCGGCGGCGCCAAAGCGGCGCCCGACGAATGGCGAGTGGCCAAGTCGATCTTCGTGGCGGACGACGCGCAGGTGGCGCAGCGCTACGGCCGCGGCCCCGAGGGCCCCTACCACTTCTACTTCAAGCAACTCGCGCGCAAACTGGTCGGCGGCGGCCGTTCCAACCTGTTCAAGTCCGACCCGGCCCAGCCCGACAGCGACATCACGCCCGACTACCTGACCCGCCAACTGGTGATCGCCGGCAGCGTGGACAGCGTGGTCGACCAACTGCTGGCGTTCCGTGAACAGGTGGGCGATTTCGGCACCCTGCTGTATGCCTGCCACGACTGGGTCGACCCGGTGCTGGCCAAGCGCTCGATGCAGCTGATGGCCGAACAGGTGATGCCGCGGGTCAATGCAGCGATTGCCAGCGAGCCGCACCAGAGCGCGGTGAAAGCGCGGACGGTAGCCCAGTGAGCCGCCGGGCCGCCCCAAGGCGAATCCCGCAGCGCTTTGCGCGGAGGGGAGTCGAATGAGCGGGCACGACGACGATCTGCCGCTGCTGCGGGCGCAGGTCCGGGGCATCGACATGGCCTGGCGCCGCGAGGGTCCGGCGCGCGCTCCGGTGGTCGTGCTCGCGCACGGCATCCTGACCGATCATCGCTGCTGGGATGCCGTGGCGGCTCGGCTGGCCGCTTCCTTTTCGGTGCTGCGCTACGACCTGCGCGGACACGGTGGCAGCGGCAGCAGCCCACCGCCCTACACGCTGGAGCAGCTCGGCGACGACGCGGCGGCGTTGCTGGATGCGCTCAAGCTCGACAGGGTCCACTTCATCGGCTCCTCGCTCGGCGGCATGCTCGCTCAGCAACTGGCGGCCCGGCATGGGCAACGGCTGCTCTCGCTCACGCTGGCCAACACCGCGGCGGTGCAGCTGGCGCCGGCGGCCTGGGAAGCGCGGATTGAGACCGTGCGCGGCGCCGGCGTGAAAGCATTGTCGGAGGGCACGATGCAGCGCTGGTTCACGCCGCGCTTCCGGGAAAAGGCCCCGGCCGAAGTCGAGCGGATGCGCTCCATCCTGTGCCAGACCTCGGCCGATGGCTACATCGGCTGCGCCCAGGCGGTGCGCGACCTGTCGCAACTGGACCTGCTGGCCAAGATCGCGCTGCCGACGCTGGTGATCGCCGGCAGCCACGACGAGGCCACGCCGCCCGCCCAGTCGGTGCAACTGTGCAGCGCCATCGCCGGCGCGCGCCTGGTGACGCTGGACGCGGCGCATCAGTCGGCGCTGGAGCAGCCGGCCGCATTCTGCGAGGCTTGGCGGTCGTTCGTCGCCGGGATCGCCGCGTAGGCCTTGGGGCGCTATGCTGCGTCGATGACGACGTTGAGACGCAGTGCCCTGGCGGTGGTGCAGGAGCGGGACCCCGGATTGAAGGCGCAAAAGGCACGCGCGCTGGATCCTGGCCTGCCATGTGCTGCAGATGAGGACATCGCGGACCCGGGCGGCCTGCCGGGCCGGCCCGACGAGCCCCGGCTGGTGGGGCACACCGAGTTGAAGCAACGCTCGGTGCGCACCACCGAGGGCCGGGCGGCGCTGATCCATGCGCTGGCCCACATCGAACTCAACGCCATCGACCTGGCCGCGGACGTGATCTGGCGCTTCGCTGGCATGCCCGACGGGTTCTATCGGCAATGGACGGTGGTGGCGCAGGAAGAGGCGCTTCATTTCCAGCTGTTGTCGCAGCACCTGGAGTCGATGGGGTATCGGTACGGCCAGTTCCCCGCCCATAACGCGCTCTGGGACATGGCCGAGCGCACCCGGCACGACCCGTTG
>JAJAZH010000311.1 GCA_026785815.1 Ramlibacter sp.
CCGACCTGGCCCACTTCCTGACCCACTTCAAACCCTGAGTTCGCACGCCATCAGCGGACCGGAAGGTCGATGGGCGGTCAGGCCCCGGAGCCGCGCCGCGCGCTGACCTCGATCTCGATCCGCATCCGCGGGTCGAGCAGTCCGGCGCTGAGCATGGTCGACGACAGCGCGCGAATAACCGGTGGCTGCTTCGAAGCTCGATCCCGAGCTGATCAATTGACGCGCCACGGTGGCCTCCGGGTAAAGCGTCGACTGTATGCCGTGCCACGACTTGCACGCGGTTGACGTTGCGATGCACACCATCAATACTGTACGAAAATACAGTTAACGTCCATTCCCAGGAGACTCCCATGAACAAGCCCTATACCGTGGCCCTGGCCGACGCCGGCGATCTGCCAGTGGCCCATCGCATTTCGGCCGAGGTTCGATTCATCACTGCAATCGAGCGAGCACTGGGCGGTGAGGACGAGGTGGCGCTGGTCTATCGCGCCTGGCTGGAAGCTAGCGAGTGCCAGGCTAGCGACGTCGATGCGCAGAGCGCGGTGCTGGCGGTGCGCTGGCCAAAGGCGATGGACGCCGCCACCCGCGCCGGCATGCGCAACCTGGGCGACATTGGTGAGGCGCATTTCCAGCTGCGGCTGCAGCCCCGCATCCAGTCCGAAATCATCGCCACTGCTGCAGGTTCTAGCGCAGCTTGAGTTTGTTGCCGGGCAAGAGCTCGGGCAGCTCCAGGTCCGCCGCCTGCATCACGCGGATGCAGTCCTTGATGTGCTCTTCTCCCAGGTAGCGGATCGCGGTGTAGCCCATCAGTGCCGACACCGCCTGACCCGCCAGCGGCACGTAGCGCACCGCCTGCTTGGCCGTCATGCGCATGCCGACCGCTTTGGCCGCCCGCACCACCAGGTCGCGGGTGATGAACTTGCCCACCAGCATCGAGCCGATGGCGCCGACCGCTTTTTGCACCTGCTCGCGCTTGTGGTGCGGCAATTTGTCCAGCTGGTCCGGGGTCAGGCCGAACTGCGCGTTGATCTCCGGAACCAGCCGCGACAGCAGCGCCGCGTCGACCGCCCAGTCGAGGCCCGGGAGCGGGACCGCGCTGGCCGCGGCGGCCACCAGGGCCCGGCGGTTCAGCAGGCGCCGGCAATACCGGACGCGGGCGGCGAGCGCCGGGTCCGCGTCGGCGAGTTGCAATGAAGTAACCATCACCGCACCTTACCGCAGGCCGGTTCAGACGGTTGTTTCAATCGCCTCGATCTGCCCTGACAGTGCCAGCCAGCGTTCTTCCAGCGCCGCCAGTTCGTCATTGACCGACTTGAGCTTCTTGCCGGCTTGTGCCAGCTCCGCTGGTGCGAGCTGCGACGACAGCCGCGCCTCCAGCGCCGCCTGGTCCTGCGACAGCTGTGCCATCCGCTGGTCGGCCTGCTCCAGTTCCTTGCGCAAGGGCTTCAGTCGGGCGGCCAGCTGCTGGCGCTGCTGGGCGTCGCTCTTGCGCTGCTCCTGCGGCGAGGCCGCGGCCGGGGCGGGCGTCAGCGACGCTGGCGCCTTGGCGCTGACCCGAGTTGCTGCAGCAGCCTCGGCGACCTTCGCCGGCGCCGGCGGATCGGCCACATCGTCCGAAGTGCGCTCCAGCCGGGCCTGCTCGCGCAACCGCTTCGACTCGTCCAGCAGGTAGCGCTGGTAGTCGTCGAGGTCGCCGTCGAAGGGGCCGACGCCGCCGCGCCCGACCAGCCAGAACTCATCGCACACGGCTCGCAGCAGCGCACGGTCGTGGCTCACCAGCATCACGGTGCCTTCGAATTCGTTCAGCGCCATCGACAGCGCCTCGCGAGTCGCCAGGTCGAGATGGTTGGTGGGCTCGTCCATCAGCAGCAGGTTGGGCCGCTGCCAGACCATGATCGCCAGCACCAGCCGCGCCTTCTCGCCGCCGCTCATGGTGCCGACAGCCTGCCGCACCATGTCGCCGGTGAAGTTGAAGGTGCCCAGGAAGTTGCGCAGCTCCTGCTCGCGCGCCTGTGGCCCGACCTCGCGCGCCAGCCGGGTCATGTGCTCCAGCGGGTTGTCGCCGGGGCGCAGCACGTCCAGTTCCTGCTGCGCGAAGTAGCCGATCGACAAGCCTTTGCCCTGGGTGACGATGCCCGACAGCAGCGGGATGTCGCCGGCGATGGTCTTGACCAGCGTCGACTTGCCCTGGCCGTTGGCGCCCAGGATACCGATCCGCTGGCCGGCCAGCACCGACTTGTTGACGCCCCGCACGATGATCTTCTGCTCGCCCTCGACCAGGTAGCCGAACTGCCCGTCGCTGATCGCCAGCATCGGATTGGGCAGGTTCGCCGGCTCCTTGAATTCGAAGGTGAAGTCGGCGTCGGCCAGCACCGGCGCGATCTTCTCCATCCGCTCCAGCGCCTTGACCCGGCTCTGCGCCTGCTTGGCCTTGCTGGCCTTGGCCTTGAACCGGTCGATGAATTTCTTCAGGTGGGCGATTTTGTCCTGCTGCTTGGAAAAGGCCGACTGCTGCAGTTCGAGCTGCTGCGAGCGCAGCGTTTCGAAGGCGCTGTAGTTGCCGCCGTAGCGGATCAGGCCCTGGTTGTCGATGTGCAGCGTCACGTCGGTCACGGCGTCGAGAAACTCGCGGTCGTGGCTGATCACGATCAGCGTGCCCTGGTAGCGCTTGAGCCAAGCCTCCAGCCACACCAGCGCGTCCAGGTCCAGGTGGTTGGTCGGCTCGTCCAGCAGCAGCAGGTCCGACGGGCTCATCAGGGCCCGGGCCAGCTGCAGCCGCATGCGCCAGCCGCCGGAGAAACTGTTGACCGGCAGGTCGAGTTCGCTGACCTTGAAGCCGAGGCCCAGGATCAGCGATTGCGCCCGCGGCACCGCATCGTGCTCGCCGGCGTCGGCAAGGTCGGAGTGCGCGTGCGCGATCGCCATCCCGCGCTCGAAATCGTCGAGGTCATCGTCTTCCTGCTCGGCGCGGGTGAGCGCGTCGCGCAGGCTCGCCAGCCGAGTGTCGCCGCCCAGCACGAAGTCGGTCGCGGCGGCCTCGGTTTCCGGCATGTTCTGTTCGACCTGCGACAGCTGCCATTGCTGCGGCAGCGAGAAGTCGCCGCTGTCCTCGTGCAGGCTGCCGTTGAAGAGGCCGAACAGGGTCGACTTGCCGGCACCGTTGCGCCCGACCAGGCCGACCTTCTCGCCCGGATTGAGCGTGACGGAGACCTTGTCCAGCAGCACCTTGGCGCTGCGCCGCAGCGTGACGTTTTTAAGAGCGATCAAAAGAAGTTGTCATCCCGGGCTGGACCCGCATCGTTGTCATTGGGTGCAATGTTGTCATTGCGGGTTCGACCCGCAAACCATGTCGTCATTGCGGGCTCGACCCGCAATCCACGGCACCCGGCGCGCGGCTGGATTCCCCCGCCAGCAGCGCCGTCCGCGTCAGCAGCAACACCTGGTCTTCGCCGGCGCTGGTTTCCAGCCACACTGCTTCGAGCCGTGGAAAGGCGGCTTCGAAATGCGCGCGTTCGTTGCCGATCTCCAGCACCAGCAGCCCATGGTCGTTGATGTGGGCGGGCGCGTCGGCCAGCAGCTTGCGGATCAAGTCCATGCCGTCGGCTCCTCCGGCCAGCGCCAGC
>JAJAZH010000312.1 GCA_026785815.1 Ramlibacter sp.
AAGGATCGAGGCTCTCATGTGCGGCATCTGCGGTGAATTGCGATTCGATGGTTTGACGGCCGACATATCGGTCGTCGAACGCATGTCCGACAAGATCGCCCGACGTGACTGCCGAACTGGTGACGAAAGCCCTGTCGCAGCCGCAGGCCGACACCTTCATCGATCAAGTGTTGCGCTTCGATGCCACCACGCTGGTGGTGGACGACCCTGTCAAGCGCGTCGACAACATGGCGATGGCCTGGGGCCTGGAAGCACGCGTGCCGTTCCTGGACCACGAACTGGTGGAACTGGCGGCGCGCATGCCCCCGGAGCTCAAGCTCAAGCATGGCGGAAAGTTTCCGCTCAAGGCAATTTGCCGAGGTTTGATTTCCGATGCAGTGATCGACCGGCCGAAAGGCTACTTTCCGGTGCCCGTGCTGAAGCATGTGAGCGGCGAGTTTCTGGCCTTCATGCGCGGCATCCTCAATTCAGACGCCTGTGTCCGGCGCGGCCTGTACCAACGAGCCTATGTCGACAAGAACGTTGATGCAGGCAACGGCGCCACAGTTGCCGCATTTTCCTCCAAGGAGCATTGAGATGTACCAACGAATTCTGGTCCCCGTGGACGGCAGCCCAACGTCAAACGCCGGGCTCGAGGAAGCGATCAAGCTGGCCAAGCTGACCGGAGCGAGGCTGCGGGTGTTGCACGTGGTCGACGAGACGCCTTTCCTGATGGGTGGCGATGGCTTCACTGCCATCACGGGTGACGTCTTCACGATCCTGAAGGAAGCCGGCCAGGCGGTCCTGGAAGCGGCTCGGGCGAGGGTCGACGCCGCGGGAATTCCGGTGGATGCCGCGCTCTTCGACAGTCTCAGCGCCCGCCTGAGCGACCGCGTGGCGCAGCAGGTGAAGGAGTGGGGCGCCGAGGTGATCGTGCTCGGTACCCATGGCCGGCGCGGCGTCGGGCGGATGGTGCTGGGAAGTGACGCCGAACAGATCGTGCGCACTGCAACTGTCCCGGTGCTGCTGGTCCGCGGCATCGCCCCTGAAGTCGATCACCCGGAATCAACCGGCCAATTCCAGGCCACATCGGAGACCCCATGAATCCAACCCGGCAACTGCACGATCTCGGCCAGAGCCTGTGGCTGGACAACATCACCCGCACACTGCTCGATGACGGGACGTTGGCGCGCTACATCGCCGAGTACTCAATCACCGGCCTGACCTCCAACCCCAGTATCTTCGATGCCGCCATCGGTGGCGGCGATGCCTACGATGCGGCGATTCACGGTAAGACACTGGCCGGGCTTGCAGGGGAGGCGCTGTTCACAGAGCTGGCGCTGGAGGACCTGCGGCGCGCGGCCGATCTGTTCCGGCCCGTGTTCGACGCTACCGACCAGGTCGATGGGTGGGTCTCGATGGAGATCTCGCCGCTATTGGCCGCTGACACCGCGGGCTCTGTCGCAGCAGCCCGCCAGATCCACGAACAGGCCCGGCGCGCCAACCTGTTCGTGAAGATTCCAGGCACGCCGCAAGGGGTGGCAGCGATCGAGCAAGCGATCTTTCTGGGCATCCCCATCAACGTGACACTGCTGTTTTCCTGCGCCCAATACCAGGCCGCTGCCGAAGCTTATCTGCGCGGCATCGAACGGCGCCTCGCGGCGGGGCTCGATCCGCGTGTGGGCTCGGTCGCCTCGCTGTTCATCAGCCGCTGGGATGTGGCCGGCAACGCGCAGCTGCCGGCCGACCTGCACCACAAGCTCGGGATTGCAGTGGCCCTGCAGACCTACCGTGCCTACCGCGAACTGCTGGCCTCGTCGCGCTGGCTCAAACTCGCCGCTGCCGGTGCCAGGCCTCAGCGCCTGCTGTGGGCCAGCACCGGCACCAAGGACCCTGCAGCCCCCGACACGCTGTACGTCAGCGCGCTGGCCGCACCGGACACCATCGACACCATTCCCGAGAAGACCTTGCATGCATTCGCCGACCACGGCCGGCTGCAGGGCGTGATGCCAGCCGACGGGGGTGACGCCGAAGCGGTGTTATCGCAGATCGCCGGTGCGGGCGTCGATGTCCAGGTTCTGGCGGCAAAACTCCAGCAAGACGGCGCCCTTTCTTTCGTCAAGTCGTGGCAGCAGTTGCTGCAGCGGATCGCCCAAAAGTCCAGTGCGTCCGCGCTCGCGGGCGCCCCATCGACCGCCGCGAGATGAGCCAGGCCGTCAGCCCGCTTGCCGGCAAGCCGCTGCCGGCCGCAGACCTGGTCGGCGTGGCAAGCCTGCTGGCCGCCTACGCCGACCTGCGGCCTGATCCCGGCGTGCCGGCGCAGCGGGTTGTGTTCGGCACATCGGGTCATCGCGGCACGGCGCTCGACGGCAGCTTCAATGCGTGGCATGTGCTGGCCATCACGCAGGCCCTCTGCGAGTACCGCAAGGGAAAGGGAATCGAGGGCCCGCTGTTCGTCGGTGTGGATACCCATGCACTGTCCCAGCCGGCGTGCGAGAACGCGCTGGAGGTGCTGGCCGCCAATGGTGTCGAGACCATGATTGCAAGCGACGGTGAATTCACGCCCACACCGGCAGTCTCGCATGCGATCCTGGTGCACAACCGGGGCCGACGAAGCGGCCTGGCCGACGGCATCGTCATCACGCCGTCGCACAACCCGCCGGACAGCGGTGGCTTCAAATACAACCCGCCCAACGGTGGCCCGGCCGGCTCCGACATCACCGGCTGGGTGCAACAGCGCGCCAATACCTTGCTCGAAGGCGGCCTCGAGGACGTCAAACGCATGCCGCTGGCCCGAGCGCGCGCAGCCGTCACAACGCATGAGCACGACTACCTTGGCGCCTACGTCGCCGACCTCGGCAACCTGATCAACTTCGATGTGATCCGCAGCGCCGGCCTGCACCTGGGCGTCGATCCGCTCGGCGGCGCCGGCGTGCACTACTGGGCCCGGATTGCCGAGCGCCATCGGATCGACCTGACGGTGGTCAACGCGCAAGTCGATCCGCAGTTCGCCTTCATGACGGCCGACTGGGACGGCAGGATCCGGATGGACCCGTCGTCCCGATACGCGATGCAGCGGCTGATCGCGCTGAAAGACCGCTTTGACGTGGCCTTCGCCTGCGATACCGATCACGACCGCCACGGCATCGTCACGCGCAGCGCCAGCCTGCTGCCGCCGAACCACTACCTCAGCGTCGCCATCGATTATCTGTTCCGGCATCGGCCCGAGTGGAGCCCAATGGCGGCGGTTGGCAAGACGGTCGTCAGCAGCGCGATGATCGATCGGGTCGCGAACCGCCTCGGTCGCAGCTTGTTCGAAGCGCCGGTCGGCTTCAAAT
>JAJAZH010000313.1 GCA_026785815.1 Ramlibacter sp.
GCGTATTGTTGCTGGCGCTCGGCGTGGACCGGTCCCGGATCGTCTGGGACGCCGGCGTCGGTTTCGGCAAGACCGTGGAGCAGAATTTCTCGTTGCTGGCGCGCCAGCAGGAGCTGCTCGCGGCCGGCTATCCGGTGCTGGCGGCCTGGTCGCGCAAATCGTCCCTCGGAACCGTGACCGGCCTGCCGGTCGACGAGCGGCTGGTGCCCAGCGTCGCGGCGGCCCTGATGGCTGTGGAGCGGGGCGCGCGAATCGTGCGCGTGCACGATGTCCAGCAGACGGCGGCAGCACTGAAGGTCTGGACCGCTACAATTTTTCCGGCACATCATCCAGGAAGCGGCAGCACACCATGAGCAGGACTTATTTCGGCACCGACGGCATCCGTGGCACGGTCGGCCAGCCTCCCATCACGCCGGACTTCGTGCTGAAGCTGGCGCATTCGGTCGGCCGCGTGCTCAAGCGAACGATCGAGCGGCCGACTGTGCTGATCGGCAAGGACACCCGGATTTCCGGCTACATGCTGGAAAGCGCGCTGGAGTCCGGCTTCAATTCCGCCGGCGTCGATGTGGTGCTGCTGGGGCCGCTGCCGACGCCGGGTGTCGCCTACCTGACCCGGACCCAGCGGGCCGACCTCGGTGTCGTCATCAGCGCCAGCCACAACGCGTTCCAGGACAACGGCATCAAGTTCTTCAGCGCGCAGGGCACCAAGCTGTCCGACGAGTGGGAGCTCGCGGTCGAGGCCGAAGTTGCCAAGCCGCCGGTCTGGGCCGACTCGCCCAATCTGGGCAAGACCCGGCGACTGGAGGACGCCGCCGGCCGCTACATCGAGTTCTGCAAGAGCACCTTCGCCCACAACCTGACGCTCAAGGGCCTCACCATCGTGGTGGACGCAGCCCATGGCGCGGCCTACCACATCGCCCCCAAGGTGTTCCACGAGCTGGGCGCCGAGATCGCCTGCATCGGCTGCTCGCCCGACGGCCTGAACATCAACGACCACATCGGCGCCACCCATCCGCAGACGCTGATCGACACGGTGAAGATGCACATGGCCGACTTCGGCGTGGCGCTGGACGGCGACGCCGACCGGCTGCAGCTGGTCGACACCAACGGCCGGCTGTTCAACGGCGACGAGCTGCTGTACCTGATGGTCTGCGAACGGCTCGATCGCGGCGAGAAGGTGCCGGGCGCGGTCGGTACGCTGATGACCAACATGGCGGTGGAACTGGCGCTGCGTGACCGCGGCGTCGAGTTCGTGCGCGCCAAGGTGGGTGACCGTTACGTGCTGGAAGAACTGGAAAAGCGTGGCTGGTTGCTGGGCGGCGAAGGCTCGGGCCACCTGTTGGCGCTGGACAAGCACACCACCGGCGATGGCCTGATCAGCGCGTTGCAAGTGCTGCAGGCGGTGGTCCGCAGCGGCAAGACCATGTCGCAGCTGCTCAAGAATGTGACGCTGTTTCCGCAGACGCTGATCAACGTCCGGCTCCAGCCTGGCCAGGACTGGAAGAAAAGCACCCAACTCAACGACGAAAGCCAACGGATCGAGGCCGAGCTGGCCGGCTCCGGCCGGATCCTGATCCGTCCCAGTGGCACCGAGCCGGTGTTGCGGGTGATGGTCGAGGCGCGCGATGCCAGGCAGGCGCGCAGCAGCGCCGAGCGGCTGGCGCAAGCGGTGCAGGCCGGTTGATGGCGCCAGCCTGGGAGGCTGCGACCGTGCTGGCGGTGCATCGCAGCCGCAGCCACAGTTTCAGCAAGTTCGCCGAGGAGGCGGTCACCCTTGTCCCGGGGCTCGGCGTGCAGGGCGATGCCCACGCCGGAGCGACCATCAAGCACCGCTCCCGCGTGGCCCAGGACGCCAGCCAGCCGAACCTGCGGCAGGTGCACCTGCTGCAGGCCGAGCTGTTCGACGACCTGATGGCCGGCGGCTTTGCGGTCTGGCCCGGCGACCTGGGCGAGAACATCACCACCCGTGGCATCGACCTGCTGGCCCTGCCGACCGGGACCCGGCTGCGACTGGGCGAGCAGGCGGTGATCGAACTCACCGGGTTGCGCAATCCCTGTTCCCAGCTCGATCGTTTCCAGACCGGACTGATGGCGGCCCTGATTCGCCGGGATGGCGCTGGCCGGCTGGTTCGCAGGGCTGGTGTGATGGCGGTGGTCCTGACCGCAGGCGAGGTGCATGCCGGCGGCGCGATTCGCGTCGAGGTTCCGGACGGCGAGGCGCGACCGCTGGAGCCGGTCTGAAACAGACTCAGGGCGGAGGCAGGCGACCCCGCACGTCCCCATCCTCGTCCTTGGCTTGCGAGAAGATCTGCCAGGCGGCGACGAACATGGCGGCGATCAACGGCCCGATCACGAAGCCGTTCAATCCGAAGATCGCCATTCCGCCCAGCGTCGACATCAGCACCAGGTAATCGGGCAGCTTGGTGTCCTTGCCGACCAGCAGCGGCCGCAGCAGGTTGTCGACCAGGCCGATGACGAGCACGCCCCATGCGGCCAGCGCGGCGCCCTGCCAGATCGCGCCTGTCATCAGGAACCAGAGCGCGACCGGCAGCCACACGAGTGCCGCGCCGATGGCGGGCAGCAATGACAGGAACGCCATCACCGCGCCCCACAGGATGGCGCCGGGCACCTCCAGGAACCAGAGCGCCAGGCCGCCGAGCGCGCCCTGGATCAGCGCCACCAGGATGTTGCCCTTGACGGTGGCGCGGACCACGGTGACGAATTTGGCGAACAGCTCGTTCTTGTGATGGGCCTGCAGCGGGATCGCGCGGGCGAGCTGTTGCGACAGGACCGGCCCGTCGCGCAGCAGGAAGAACAGCAGGTACAGCAGCAGGAAGAAGCTGATCACGAAGTCGAAGGTGGTCTGGCCGATGCTGAGCGCCTGCGAGGTAATCGCCTGGCCGCTCTGCGACAGGCCGGCAACCATCCTGCGCTGCGCGGCCGCCATGTCCAGCAAACCGAACCGGTCGAGCCACTGCTGCAGCCAGGCCGGCAAGCCAGACAGGATCTGCTGGATGAACTGGGCCAGGTTGAGTTCGCCGGACTTGATGCGGGCATAGACCGCCGACGCCTCCTGCGTCACCGAGATCGTCAGCAGCACCAGCGGCAGGATCGCGACCACCAGCGTGACGCCGACCGTCGCCAACGCTGCCAGCGAGTGCCGGTTGCCGAACCGGCGCAGCAGGCGCGCGTGCAGCGGCATGAACACGATGGCCAGGAAGATCGCCCACCAGATGGCGCCGTTGAACGGCCAGAGGATCAGCCCGAAGGCGATCGACACCAGCACCAGCAGAACCAGGAAGACCTTGTTCTGCAGCTCGGGGGAATTGAGGGGAGGGGGACGGGCCATGGGACAGTTGGAGTGAGTCCCCTGAGCATAGCCGGGGCCGCAACCGCGCCCGGCGCTGTCCGGCTCAGCGGCCGGCCGTCACCGGCCTGCCGCAGCACGCCTAGTAGCTGTTCAGCACTGCGGTGCCGTCGACCCCGATCAGGCCGCCATCGTTGCGCGTGATGACGATCGTCGCCGAACGGGGCCGGGCGTTGCTGCCGCCGGCGCCGTAGCCCGCGTTGCCGGGCCAGTGGCTCAGGTACTTGGCCGGGTCCGCCAGGTTGGCCTTGCTGATGGCTTCGCCGGGATGCTGGATGTTGACGAAGATCGTCTTGCCGTCCGGCGTCTCGGTGATGCCGGTGATCTCGCAATCGTTCGGTCCCACCAGGAAGCGGCGCAGGGTCGCGGCGGTGGGCTTGGCGCCGACCCGGGTCTGCACCGTCACGGTGCTGCCATCGGTCTTGGTGTACGACAGCGTCGGCGTCGTGCCGTCGCCGACAGTCCCGGGCATGCCGATCAGCATCATGCAGTTGGTGACGTCGGTGAAGGCGCCGTCGTCGGTCTGGATGAAGACGAGGCCAGTCTTCGGACTGAACCACAAGCCGTCCGGGCTGGACATGTCGTTGTCGGCCGTCAGCGACGACAGGTTCACCTTGGCGGC
The DNA here is from genome assembly GCA_026785815.1 of Ramlibacter sp. Classification (GTDB taxonomy): domain Bacteria; phylum Pseudomonadota; class Gammaproteobacteria; order Burkholderiales; family Burkholderiaceae_C; genus Ramlibacter. Next base: position 3,990 of record JAJAZH010000313.1, read on the forward strand.
ATCGGCGCCGGCTTCGGCCCCGAACAGGTAGATGTCCCATGTGAAGGCGGTCGCAGCGCTTTCGCCGCCGCTTTCCTTCAGGCGAACGATGTGGCCGTTGACGTTGCCAGGCGCGGTGGCGGTCGGCGCGTCGGTGTAGGAGCGCGGGTTGGCGGCGTCCAGGCCCTGCTGGGCCGAGCTGGACGGCTCGACCTTGCGGTTGCTGTTGTTGGTCAGCGTGTAGTAGATCTCGCCGGTCTTCGGGTCCACGGCGGACCATTCGGGCCGATCCATCCTGGTGGCGCCGACTGCATCGGCGGCCAGCCTGGCGTTGACCAGCACGTCGGCCTGGTCGACGAACTTGTAGCTGGCGGCCGCGATCGCTGCGTTGCCCAGTGTCAGCTCGATCCACTGGCCGCTGCCGTCGGACGCGAATTTCGCCACGTACAGCTTGCCGTTGTCCAGGTACTTGTCGCCGGTGGTGATGCGGTTGGCCGGGCTGGCATCGGCTGCGTCCCAGTTGGCAGCGGTCACGAACTTGTACATGTACTCGCCGCGCGAATCGTCGCCCATGTAGACGGCCAGCGGTTTGCCCGCGATCAACCGGGAGTAGCTGGCGCTCTCATGCGCAAACCGACCGAGCGCCGTGCGCTTGCGGATCGCCACGTTCCTGTCGTAGGGATCAATTTCGACGATGTAGCCGAAGGTGTTGAGCTCGTTGCGGTAGTCGTCGGTGCCGTCGGTGGAGCTGCCGCGCTGGCTGATGTTGAAGCGGTCGTACCTGTCGGCGCTGCCGGCGGTTTCCCAGCCGTGACGGCTGGCGGCGCCTTGCGGGCGGCCATAGCGGATCAGGGACACCACGCTCCTGGCCGTGGCGCCGCCGCGGGCGGCGTCGTCGGTCGCGACCCGGGTGAAGTAGCCGTTCCAGTTTTCCTCGGCGGTCAGGAAAGTGCCCCAGGGCGTGTAGCCGGTTCCGCAGTTGTTGACGGTGCCGCGGGCGTCGTTGCCGGAGCTCGAGAACTTGGTCTTGACCAGCGCGTTGCCACGCACCGGGCCGTTGATCTGGATCGGTGTCAGCGGTGTCACGCGCCGGTTGAACGACGAGTCGCTCTGGTAGGCGAACTTGCCGGCGACCTTGCGCACTTCGACGATCGACACGCCGTGGGCCGGGATCTCCTTGTCCGCTTCGGCGGCGGGGCGCGGATTGGCGGTGGTGCCGTTGGCATGCAGGAACTGGTCGGTCAGCGCTTCGTGGTTCATGGCCAGCAGGCCGCGCTCGGAACCGGCGACGTCGCGTGCCGTACCCGCCGCATTCAGGCCGAAATATTCGATGCCGTCGTGGTGGTCGCCGGCCCGGTTCTCGAAGTCGGTGTCGGTGCCGTCGTTCCTGTAGGCCGGGGTGGCAGCAGTCAGCGGATCGCCCAGGGCAAAGATCGGCGCTGCCGTGTAGCCGGTTGGGACCGTGACGAGGTCGGTCAGGTTCTTGGCGACGGCTGCAAAGCTCAGGCTCAGCGGCCGGGGAGCGACCGGAGCCGGCGCCACGGAAGCGGGAGCCACGGGAGCGGGCGCGGCCGCAACCGGTGTGTCGTCGCTGCCGCCGCCGCAGGCGGAAAGAGACAAGGTGCCCAGCACGGCGGTCCCGGCGGTGCCCATGCTCACGCGCAGGACGTTGCGGCGCGACAGCCGGGCGTCCAGCACGTCGTTCAGGGACGGATTGCTGCTGGTGTTGAAGTCTTCGGCGTCGTGGCCGTGGTTCGAGTTCATTTTTTCTTGCCTTTCAGTTTGGGTTCGTGAGCACCCGCGCAGCTTAAAAACGCTCTGTGACGCCGCCATGAAAGGCAGGTGACGAATTCGTGAATCTTGGCCGCGCTGCGCTGTCACGAAACTGCCATCGAAGTGACACGGCGGCGTCATCCGGGGCCACCAGACTGCGCTCATTCGAGGAGACGCGGTATGACTGAAGTCCAGGTTCCCCGCCTGCGAATGACGGGCTCCACGGTCGGACGGCTGGCGCTGCAGCCGCCGGATGCCCGCACCGCCTGATGCGGTATCGCGCCATCTTCATCTCCGACCTGCACCTGGGAACGCCGGGTTGCCAGGCCCGCGAACTGCTCGATTTCCTGCGCGAGTGCGACAGCGACTTTCTGTACCTGTGGGCGACATCGTCGACGGCTGGCAGCTGCGCCGACGCTGGTACTGGCCGCAGAGCCACAACGACGTGGTGCAGAAGCTGCTGCGCCGGGCGCGCAAGGGCTGCGAGGTGATCTACGTTCCCGGCAACCACGACGAGTTCGCGCGCCAGTTCGGCGGCCATCACTTCGGCGGGATCGAGGTCCGCGAAGAGACGGTGCACATCACCGCCGACGGCCGCCAGCTGTGGGTGGTGCACGGCGATTATTTCGATGGCGTCATCCAGTGCGCGAAGTGGCTGGCCTATCTCGGCGACAACATGTACGAGTTCACCCTGAAGCTGAACCGGCACCTGAACATCCTGCGCGGCCGGCTCGGGCTGCCGTACTGGTCGCTGTCGGCCTACCTCAAGCACAAGGTCAAGAAGGCCTTGACCTACGTCACCGATTTTGAAGCGGCGGTGGCTCCGGAAGCGCGGCGGCGCGGCCACCAGGGCGTGGTCTGCGGCCACATCCACCGCGCCGAAATGCGCGAGATCGACGGCACGCTGTACTGCAACGACGGTGACTGGGTCGAAAGCCGCACCGCCCTGGTCGAGCACTTCGATGGCCGGCTCGAACTGCTGCACTGGTCCGCGCAGCCCGCGGTGACCCGATCCGAAACCATTGTCGAACTCGAAACGGAGCCTGCATGAAGATCGTCCTCGTCACCGACGCCTGGCAGCCGCAGGTCAATGGCGTGGTGACCACGCTGGTCGAACTGGCGCGTGAGCTGGCCGGCGCCGGCCACACAGTGGAAGTGATCCATCCCGGGCTGTTCCGGACCCGGCCGTGTCCTGGCTACGAAGGCATCGACCTGGCGGTGCGCCCCGGCCCCGGCCTGGCCCGGATGCTCGACGCCTTCGCCCCGGATGCGATCCACCTGGCAACCGAGGGGCCGCTGGGCTGGGCCGGCCGCCGTTACTGTTTGCAGCGCGGGCTGGCTTTCACGACCGCGTTCCACACCCGTTTTCCCGAGATCCTGCAGGCGGCGCTGCGGATCCCGCTGGCCTGGGGCTACGCGCTGTTCCGGCACTTCCACCGGCCCTCGTCCGGCGTCATGGTGCCGACCGAAGGCGTGCTGCGGATGCTGGCGGGCCGGGGCTTTCGCAACCTTCGGCCCTGGACCCATGGGGTCGACACCACGCTGTTCCAGTTCCATGCGCAGCCGCTGCAGGGCGCCCCGCTGAAAGGTCTGGCCCGTCCGGTGGCGTTGTACGTCGGCCGGGTCTCGTACGAAAAGAACATCGACGCTTTCCTCGCGCTCGACCTGCCCGGCACCAAAGTGGTCTGCGGTGTCGGACCGGTGCTGGGCAGCCTGAAACAACGCTATCCCGAGGTGCATTGGCTCGGGCTGCTGCCGCGCGACCAGCTGGCCCAGGTCTATGCCGCGGCCGACCTGTTCGTTTTTCCCAGCCTGTCCGAGACCTTCGGACTGGTGATGGCCGAAGCGATGGCCTGCGGCACACCGGTTGCCGCCTTTCCGGTGGACGGCCCGCTGGAGGTGCTGGGCCGGCGGTCTCCCGACTGGGAAGGCCTGCTGGGCGGCGCGCTGGACCGGGACCTGCAACAGGCCTGCGAGAAGGCCATCAAGGTGCCGCGGGAGCAAGCCCGCCTGCGCGCGCTGGACTTCAGCTGGGCTCACGCCAGTGCCGTCTTCGCGAGCCATCTGGTGCCGGCGCGTCGGCAGCGCCCCGGCCAGGCCGAGCCGGTCCCGCCAGCGGCAGTCACACAACTGTCATCATCGGGGTGATGCCGGAGTGATACCGTTCGGCCTTCCCGCCATGGATCAGTCTTCTTCATCCGCTTCTTCCGCCGCGACAGCGGCCGCCAGCCAGCCACCGGTGAAGTTCCTCGACCGCGACCACAGCATCCTCGCCTTCAATGAGCGGGTGCTCGACTGGGCGCAGCGCCGCGATGTGCCGCTGCTCGAGCGCCTGCGCTACCTGTGCATCGTGTCGTCGAACCTCGACGAGTTTTTCGAAGTGCGCGTGCCTGAGCATGTGGTCGGCGCCGGCAGCGACGGCCCGCGGGCAGCGCAGAACGTCGAATCGTTCCAGACCCTGGCCGACCTGGCCCGCAAGATGGTGGATCGCCAGTACGCGCTGTTCAACGACGAGTTGATTCCCGCCTTCGCCCGGGAGGGCATCGAGATCGTCTCCCACGGCGACCGCAATTCAGCCCAGCGCGACTGGGTGAGCGACTATTTCGAGCGCGAGGTCCGGCCGCTGCTGATTCCGGTCGGCCTCGATCCGGCCCATCCCTTCCCGCAGGTCGCCAACAAGTCGCTCAACTTCATCGTCCGGCTCGGCGGCAAGGATGCTTTCGGCCGCGAGAACGAGATCGCCATCGTCAAGGTGCCCCGGGTGCTGCCGCGGCTGATCCGGATGCCGGCCAAGGTCGCTGGCAAGAAGGCGCTGTTCGTCTCGCTGTCCAGCGTGATCCGGGCCCACCTGGACAGCCTGTTCAGCGGCCGGGTGGTGGGACAGTTCTCGCAGTTCCGTGTCACCCGGCATTCCGACCTGGCGGTCGACGAGGACGACGTGCGCAACCTGCGCACGGCACTGCGGCTCGGCCTGCAACACCGCCACTACGGACAGGCGATGCGGCTGGAAGTGTCGTCGGGCTGCTCGGATTACCTGTCGACTTTCCTGCTGCGGCAGTTCAACCTGCCGGCCGCCGCGCTCTACCGGGTCCATGGCCCGGTCAACCTGGTTCGGTTCCAGCAGTTGATCGACCTGGTCGACGCGCCGCGGCTGCTGTTCCCGCCCTACAAGCCCTGCTATCCAGTGGAACTGGTGCGGGGCCAGTCGTTCTTCGACCGGCTCAAGCTCGGCGACGTGCTGATCCACCAGCCCTACGAAAGCTACCAGGGCGTGCTGGATTTCCTGCGTGAAGCGGTCGAGGATCCGGGCGTGCTGGCGATCCGTCAGACCATCTACCGAACCGGCACCGACTCGACCTTGATGGACCTGCTGCGCGAGGCCGTGCGCCGGGGCAAGGAGGTCACCGTGGTGGTGGAGCTCAAGGCCCGCTTCGACGAAGAGGCCAACATCAACTGGTCCGAGATGCTGGAGTCGATCGGGGCCCAGGTGGTGTACGGCGTGGTTGGCCTCAAGACCCACGCCAAGATGCTGCTGGTGACCCGGCGCGAAGGCAAGGCGCTCAAGCGCTACGCCCATCTGTCGACCGGCAACTACAACCCGCGCACGGCCAGCCTTTACACCGACCTGAGCTATCTCACAGCCGATCCGCTGCTGACGGCCGATCTGGAGAACATCTTTCTGCAGCTGGCCAGCCAGAGCAAGCTGCCACGGCTCAACGTCGCGCTGATCGCGCCGTTCCAGCTGCACCGCAAGCTGATCGAGAAGCTCGATGTGCTGGGCGAGGCGGCATCCCGTGGCGTCGAATCGCGGGTGGTGCTGAAGATGAACGCGCTGACCGACGAGGCGCTGATGCACGCGCTGGTCCGGGCCGGTCGCCATGGCGCCAGGATCGACCTGATCGTGCGCGGCGCGTGCATGCTGCCGGCGCGCGTTCCCGGCGTCACCGACAACATCCGGGTCCGGTCGATCGTCGGCCGCTTCCTGGAGCATTCCCGCCTGTTCTACCTGCGCTGCGGCAGCGAGGAGCAGCTCTACCTGTCCAGCGCCGACTGGATGAACCGCAACATGCTGCGGCGGGTGGAACTGGCCTGGCCGGTGAACGATCCGCGCTTGCGCCAGCGCATCGTCGACGAATGCCTGGTGGCCTGCCTGCA
>JAJAZH010000314.1 GCA_026785815.1 Ramlibacter sp.
ATCGGCGAACACGAACAGGTCCAACACAATGTTGGTGTCAAGAACGACTGCGAGCGGAAAAATCGTCTGGCTTGCCACGGGCCGACCCCTTGACCATGTCGAACTTGAACAACCGGCACTCGATCGGGCCGTTCCACATCGGGACCCGGCGGGTTTCCTTGAGCCGCATCTTCGAGGGCAGCTTCAGGTCGGGTGTCAGCACCCAGGCGGTCCAGCCGCTGTAGTTCTTCTTCCAGTGGGTCGCCAGCTGCGGGAAGAAATCGCCGCCGTCCTCGGTCTGCGCGCTTTCCCTGGCACCGAAGCGGCCCCCGGTCTGACCGGGCTCACGCGAATCGCCGGCCACGCCCGCGACGGCGATGCGCTCGCCGTACGGCGGATTGAGCAGCATCACACCCGGCCGCTCCGACGGCGGCATCCGCTGGAGCGCGTCGCCGCCGCGCAACTGCACCCGATCGCCGACGCCGGCCCGCTCGGCGTTGCGCTGGGCGAAGTCGACCATCCGGTGGGCGACGTCGCTGCCGAAGATGGCGGGCATGCGCGCGACCCGCGCCGCTTCGGCCTGCTCGCGGATTGCTGCCCAGACATGCGGCTGGTGCGGCAGCAGCTTCTCGAAGCCGAAGCGGCGAAAACTGCCGGCTGCGATGTTGCAGGCGATCTGCGCAGCCTCGATCGCGATCGTTCCGCTGCCGCAACAGGGGTCGTAGAGCGGCGGGGCGTCCAGCGCGTCCGCACTCGCACCTCGCATCTGCTGGCCCCAGCCGCTGGCTTCGATCATCGCGGCGGCCAGCGTTTCCTTCAGCGGCGCGTCGCCCTTGTCTTCGCGCCAGCCGCGCTTGAACAGCGGCTCGCCCGAGGTGTCGATGTAGAGCGTCGCACTGTCGGTGGTCAGGTGGGCGTAGATCCGCACGTCCGGCCACTGGGTATCGACGCTTGGCCGCTCGCCGCTCTTGTGACGGAAGCGGTCGGCCACCGCATCCTTGATCTTGAGCGCCGCGAAGTTCAGGCTCTTGAGCGGACTATGCTGCGCCGTGACTTCGATCTTGAAGGTTTGCCTGGTGGTGAACCAGATCTCCCACGCCACCGCCGATGCCGCTTCGTAAAGGTCGTTCTCGTTGCGATAGCTGGTGTGCGACAGCTGCACCAGCACCCGCTGTGCCAGCCGGCTGTGCAGGTTCAGTAGCAGCGCGTCGCGCCACGAAGCGCGCAGCACCACGCCGCCGCGGCCGACCAGCAGGTCGTCGCCCTTGAGCCCGGTGACGCGGTGCACCTCGTCGGCCAGGAAATCCTCGACGCCGGCGGCGCAGGGCAGGAAGAGTTGCAGCGAGTTCATGAATTCGGATGGTTGCGCCGGATCACAGCGACTTCCTGAGATTGGCCGGCGCGATCCGCAGGGCCTCGCGGTACTTGGCCACGGTGCGCCGTGCGCATTCGATGCCCTGCTCTTTGAGCATCTCGGAAATCTGGCTGTCCGACAGGGGTTTCTTCAAGTTCTCGGAGGCGACGAACTGCTTGATCAGCGCGCGCACCGCCGTGCTGGACGCATTGCCGCCGGTCTCGGTGCCGAGCGCCGAGCCGAAGAAGTACTTCAACTCGAACGTGCCGTACGGCGTGGACATGTACTTGGCGGTGGTGACGCGGCTGATGGTCGACTCGTGCAGGCCGAGTTCGTCGGCGATCTCGCGCAGCACCAGCGGCCGCATGGCCAGCTCGCCGTGGACGAAGAAGCTCTTTTGCCGTTCGACGATGGCGTTGGAGACACGCAGGATGGTGTCGAAGCGCTGCTGGATGTTCTTGATGAACCAGCGGGCCTCCTGCAGCCGCTGCTGCAGGGCCTGGTGGCCTTCGCCCTTGTGCGACCGGATCGCGCCGGCATAGATGTCATGCACGCGCAGCCGCGGCATCACGTCCCTATTGAGCTGGACCCGAAAGCGCGGCTGGCCGGCGCGCGCGATCCGGGTCACCAGCACATCGGGCACCACGATGTTGCGCTCGACATCGACAAAGCGGCGCCCCGGCTTGGGCTCCAGCCGGGTGATCAGGCCGATCGCGGCCTTGATGCGCGCTTCGCTTTCGCCGCAAAGCTGGGCCAGGCGCTTGACGTCGCGCCGCGCCAGCAGGTCGACCGGATGCGAGCAGATCGCCAGCGCCGCATGGCATGGCGCGTCTTCGGCGGCGCCGGCGGCCCGCAGGGCTTTCAATTGCAGTGACAGGCATTCCGACAGGGAGCGGGCGCCGACGCCCACCGGCTCGAGGTGGTGCAGCAGGCTCAGCGCCACCGTGAAGCGGTGCACCAGCTCCTCGACCTGCTCCTGGTCGTCGCCGGCCAGGCCGCGGGCCAGGTCCTCGAGCCGGTCTTCGAGATAGCCATCGTCGTTCAGCGACTCGATCAGGAAGCGCAGCGCGGCGCTGTCTTCCGCACTCAGGCGCAGCGACAGCGCCTGGCGGTGCAGGTGGCTTTGAAGCGATTCCTGGACGCGTGCCAGCTCGGTGGCATCGACCTGTTCACCGGCCGCGAGGTTGTTCTTGCTGGCCGGCGCATCGCCACCCCACTCGCCATCGTCAGGCACCACTTCGTTGCTGCCGTCGCCATCCCAGTTGGGCGCTTCGGCGTCAGTGGCCGGGGCGGTTTCGGCTTCGGTGGTGCTGGAAGTGCGCTCGGTGTCGCTGGTCGCAGCGCCGAAGTCCGGCGTGAACTCGGCCTCGTGCTCCTCGTCGCGGGCCGGCGTGTCGGACTGCGCCAGCCCGAACTCCTCGCGCGCCGCCTCCTCCTGGGTCAGTTCGAGGAAAGGGTTCTCGTCGAGCATCTGCTCGACCTCCTGCGACAGCTCGAGCGTCGACAGCTGCAGCAGCCGGATCGATTGCTGCAGCTGCGGCGTCAGCGCCAGGTGTTGGGAGACCCGAAGCGATAAACCCTGCTTCATGGGGACAAAAACATTCAGGAAACGTAAGGCGTGAGCGCCGCCGGGCCGCCCCAAGGCGCGAAGTCTCCCTCGGGGGGCAGCGCAGGACACGAAGTGACAAGCGTGGGGGCCATGACTACATGCGAAAGTGTTCGCCGAGATAGACGCGCCGGACGTCGGCGTTGTTCACGATCTCGGCCGGCGTCCCCTGCGCCAGCACGGAGCCGTCGCTGATGATGTACGCGTGGTCGCAGATACCCAGGGTTTCGCGCACGTTGTGATCGGTGATCAGGATCCCGATGCCGCGCGATTTGAGGAAACCGATGATGCGCTGGATCTCGATCACCGCGATCGGGTCGATCCCGGCGAACGGTTCGTCCAGCAGGATGAAGCGGGGCTGCGTCGCCAGGGCACGCGCGATCTCCACCCGCCGGCGCTCGCCGCCCGACAGCGCCAGTGCCGGCGAGTCGCGCAGGTGGTCGACCCGCAGCTCCTGCAGCAGCAGCGTCAGGCGCCGCTCGATCTCGTCCCGGCCATACGGCTGGCCCTGCTCGTCGCGCTGCAGTTCCAGCACGGCGCGCACGTTCTCCTGCACATTGAGCTTGCGGAAGATCGACGCTTCCTGCGGCAGGTAGGACAGGCCAAGGCGGGACCGGCGATGGATCGGCATGTGCTCCACCGATTTGCCGTCGATCGAGATCTCGCCGGCGTCGGCCCGCACCAGGCCGACGATCATGTAGAACGACGTGGTCTTGCCGGCGCCGTTGGGTCCCAGCAAGCCGACCACTTCGCCCTTTTCCACGGCCAGCGACACATCCTTGACCACCCGGCGGCTGCCATAACTTTTCTGCAGGTTGCGCGCTTCGAGCCGGCTGGTGGGCACGGCCTCGGTGGCAGCAGCGGACGCCGCGGCCACGGCCATGTCGGTCACTTCCTGTCCCCGCCGATGATCCTGCTCTGGCGCAATTGCGCGGGCGCTGTCGCTGCCGCGGGAACGGCGGTCGCCGAGGCGGCGACGCGAGGCGACAGCACGGCGCGGATGCGGCCGGCAGGAACACCGGGCGCCGGGCTGGCACCACCCGCGCCGCCGTCGACGGTGAACACGTCGTTGGAGTTGTCGTAGGTGATCAGGCTGCCGGTCATCTCGTCGGCGACGATGGCGCCGCGCAGCCGCCGCAGTTCGGCGCGCCTGATGAACTTCACCCGGTCGGCCTTGCCGTCGTACTCGATCACGTCGGCTTCGCCTTCGATGAACTCGTCGAGGCCTTCGCGCTTCTGCTTGAAGTAGGCCAGCTTGCCCGGCTCGGCGGTGACGGTGCCGAACTGGTAGCCCTCCGGATCCTGCCGGACCTCGACCTTGGCGCCACGAATCAGGATACTGCCCTTGCTGACCACCACCTTGCCGGTGAAGACGCTGGTCTGGTTGAGGTCGTCATAGCGCAGCGCGTCGGCCTCTACATTCATCGGCTTGTTGCGGTCGGCCTTTTCGGCCAAAGCGACGCCGGTGGCGCAGCCAAAGCACAGGGCAGCCAGCAGGACGGAGAGGGGTAGTTTCATAAGGGCACGAATCTTGCTGGAATTGTAGCGGGCGCGGCTGCTGCAGCCAAAGAAAGGCCGACAAGAAAGGCCGAAGGCGGCGCGTCAAAGAAAAGCCCGCCGATTGGCGGGCTGGTGGGAGGCGGGGGTGGCAGGAGTCGAAGGAATCGCCTTACCTGGCCTTGCGCGACTCGGCGACCAGGAACTCGGTGATCTGCAGGGCCCGGTCCATGTTGCCGGCCAGCGTGCCATCGGTGTAGTAACGGCCGGCAATGCCGATCGCTGGCACGCCCTGGACCTTGTACGCATCCTGCAACTGGGTCGCGCGGCGGGCCTTGGTCGATACCGAGAACGAGTTGTAAAGCTCCTGGAACTTGGCCTTGTCCAGGCCGTTCTTCTCGGCCCAGGCCAGGATCGCCGGCTCCTTGTCGATCGTCTGGCGTTCCGCATGAATGGCGGTGAAGACCTTGGCATGCAGTTCGTCGAGCTTGCCCATCGCTTCGAGCGTGTAGAAAAGCCGTTGCTGCGGAACGAAGTCGTCGCGGAAAGCGACCGGCACCCGGCGCACGCTGACGTCGGCGGGCAGCTTCTTGATCCAGTTCACCAGCTTCGGCTCGAAGGTATTGCAGTGCGGGCAGCTGTACCAGAAGAACTCGATCACTTCGACCTTGCCGGCCGGCGCATCCACCGGAGCGAGCTTGCCCAGCGTCAGGAACTCGGTGCCCTCTTCGGGCTTGCGCGACTGCGCCAGCAGGGAGCCGGGCAGGCCCAGGCCGGCCAGCGCCAGGGTGCAGGCGGCGGCCACGGAAAACTCGCGTCGATTCATGTCAATTCACTCCTTGAAACGTTCTGAGCAGCGTCGGCAGTGGAAGGTTCCACCGCGCGCCTTCCCGGCACTTCAGCGTTGGACCCGCACCAGCGCGGTCTCGACGCCGCCGGCTTCCAGCTTGTCCTTGTTGCGATCGGCATCGCCCTTCTTGTCGAACGGTCCGGCCCGGACCCGGTACACCTGCCGCCCCGATTGCTCACGCTCGGTCACCTTGGCTTCGACACCCAGCAGCGACAGCTTGGCGCGCTGGGCTTCGGCATCCTCGGAGGTGCGGAAAGCGCCGGCCTGAACAAAATACAGGAACGGATCGGCGCCCGGACTGCCCGATCGCGCAGCGGCCAGGTCGCCCAGCGGATCGGACCCCGGCCGGCCGGCCACTGCGGGCGGGACCGGCGAGCTGGAGCGCCCGGCGCTGGCCGAGCCCGTCGCGGCCCGGACCGGCGGGTCCAGCGCCGGCCCGCTCACCACCGGAGGCGCGGGAATCGGCATTGCGGCTGCCGGCGGCGGCGGCGCGATGATGCCGGGCGCGGGCGGCAGGGGCTTGGCCGGGTTCTTGCCGTACAAGGGCGCGTTCGGATCCCAGTCGCGGTTCTTGCGCAGTTCGGCGGCGTCCTGTTCCGCCGTCCGGCCGCCGCCCTTGTTCAGGAAAGGCACCGGCACCTTGGTCACATAAACCGCCACGGCCAGCGCGACGCCCAGGCCGAGCACCACACCGATGATGATGCCCAGGATGACCGAGCCGCGTTGATGATTGAGGGTCGTCTGTTTCACATTTTTTGGGGTGCGTTCACACCCAGAACCTGCAGGCCATTGTGCAACACGCGGGCGGTGGCGGCGACCAGCGCGAGCCGGGCTTTCTTCACGCCTTCGGCGTCGACCAGGATGCGCTCGGCGTCATAGTAGCTGTGGTACGCAGCGGCCAGCTCGCGCAGGTAGAAGGTGACGTCGTGCGGCGCGAAATCCTGCGCCGCAGCGGCCAGCATGTCGGGGTATCGCGCCAGCACCAGCATCAGGTTGAGGGCCTGCGGACTTTGCAGCGGCGTGAGTTCGACATCCTTGAGCGTCGCGGCGTCGCCGCCCCACGCGGTGAGCACCGAGCAGATCCGGGCGTGGGCGTACTGCACGTAAAAGACCGGGTTGTCGTTGTTCTGGGCCAGCGCCAGGTCGACGTCGAACACGTACTCGGTGTCGGGCTTGCGCGACAGCAGGAAGAAGCGCACCGCATCCTTGCTGGTCCACTCGATCAGGTCGCGCAGCGTCACGTAGCTGCCCGCCCGCTTGGAGATCTTCACTTCCTCGCCGCCGCGCATCACCCGCACCATCGTGTGCAACACGTAGTCGGGATAGCCCTTGGGAATGCCGGCGTTGGCCGCCTGCAGGCCGGCGCGCACGCGCGCGATGGTGCCGTGGTGGTCGGTGCCCTGGATGTTGACCACCTTGGTGAAGCCGCGTTCCCACTTGGTGATGTGATACGCCACGTCAGGCACGAAGTAGGTGAAGGTCGAATCGGACTTGCGCATCACGCGGTCCTTGTCGTCACCGTAGTCGGTCGACTTCAGCCAGAGCGCGCCGTCCTGCTCGTAGGTCTTGCCGGCCTGCTGCAGCCGCTCGACGGTGGCGGCCACCTTGCCGCTGGTGTACAGGCTGGACTCAAGGTAGTAGTTGTCGAACCGGACCGCGAACGCCTTCAGGTCGAGGTCCTGCTCGTGGCGCAGGTAGGCCACGGCGAACTGGCGGATCGAGTCGAGGTCGTCGACGTCGCCGCTGGCGGTGAACTCGCGGTCGTCCGAGCGCACCGTCTTGCCGGCCAGAAAGTCGCGCGCGATGTCGGCGATGTAGTCGCCGTTGTAGGCCAGCTCCGGCCATCCGGCAGCCCCGGGCTCCAGGCCCCTGGCGCGCAGCTGGGTCGAGCTGGCGAGCGTGGCGATCTGCACGCCCGCATCGTTGTAATAGAACTCGCGCCACACCTCCCAGCCCTGGGTGGCGTACAGGTTGCAGATCGCGTCGCCCAGCGCCGCCTGCCGGCCGTGGCCGACGTGCAGCGGCCCGGTCGGGTTGGCGGACACGAATTCCACCAGCACCCGTTGCCCGTTCGCGCTCTGGCTGCCGAACGCTGCGCCCGCGGCCAGCACCTCGCGCACCACCTGTTGCTTGGCCTGGGGAGTGAGCTTGATGTTGATGAAGCCGGGACCGGCGATGTCGATGGCCTCGACCCATTGCCGGAACGCCGGCCGGGCCAGCAGGTCGGCGCGCAGGGCTTCGGCCAGCTGACGCGGATTGCGCTTCAGGGGTTTGGCCAGCTGCATGGCCGCGGTGCAGGCAAAGTCCCCGTGCGAAGCCACCTTGGGCGATTCGAAAGCTGCCTTGTCGCCGGCGCCGGGCGACAGCTGGTCCAGCCCGGCACGCAGGCTGCCGAGCAATTCTTGTTTGACGAGGAGCATTCCTCGATTTTACGGGGCGGTCCGGGTGACCCGGTCAGCGCGGCGCGGCGCTGCCGCGTTATACGAAAGAATCCAATCCGGATTTAACCGAACGAGGAGATCCCATGAACAAGCTTCTTTCGACCGTCGCCCTGGGCCTGGCCCTGGCCAGCGGTGGCGCCTTCGCCGCTGCCCACACCGGTGCCCCGATGGCCGACGCCAAGAAGGCGCCCACGGAGCAGCAAAGCAGGATGAAGAGCTGCAACGCCGACCCCAAGGCCAAGGCCACGAAGGGCGACGAGCGCAAGGCATTCATGAAAGAGTGCCTGTCCGCCGATGCCAAGCCGGCCGCGACCGCGCAACAGACCAAGATGAAGACCTGCAACGCCGACACCCAGGCCAAGACCCTCAAGGGCGACGAGCGCAAGAAGTTCATGAGCGAGTGCCTGAAGGCATAAGCTTCAAGCAGCGTGCCGAAGCCCCGCAACGCGGGGCTTTCGTTCGTCAGGCCGCCGTCCAGAAGTCCGGACTGCCGTAACAGTGCTTGAGGAAATCGATCCACAAGCGCACCCGCAGCGGCAGGTGCTTGCGTTGCGGGAAGACCGCGTAGATGCCATTGGGCGGCGCGGCGAAAGCCGCCAGCACTTCGACCAGCCGGCCCGACGCGATCTCGCTTTCGACTTCCCAGGTGCTGCGCCAGGCAATGCCGAAGCCACCCAGGCACCAGTCGTGCAGCACCTGGCCGTCGGAGCAGTCGAGCGGTCCTCCGGGCTTGAGATGGACGACCTGGTCGCCGGAACCCTGGGTCAGGCGAAAGGCCCAGCCGCGCGTCTGCGATGCATCGCTGGACAGGGTCAGGCAGTCGAAGCGCACCAGTTCGTTGGGATGGACTGGCGTGCCGTGCTGCGCCAGGTAGCCCGGAGTCGCGACGCACAGGCGCCGGTTATCCGCCAGCCGCACGCTGACCAGGGACGAGTCGCGCAGGTCCCCGACCCGGACGGCGCAGTCGAAACCTTCGCCGGCGAGGTCGACCACCCGGTCGCTCAGGTTGAGCGACATCGTGACGTCGCGATGCAGTTCCCGGAACCGCGGAACCAGCGGCGCGACATGGCGGCGCCCGAAGCCGGCCGGCGCGGTGATGCGAAGGTGGCCGCTGGCCTTGACGCCGCCTGCGCTGACACTGGCCTCGGCATTGGCAAAGTCCGCCAGCAGCCGCTGGCAATCCTCCAGGAAGGCGCTGCCCTCATGGGTCAGCGAGATGCGCCGGGTGGTGCGCACCAGCAACTTGACGCCCAGCCGCTCCTCCAGCGCATCGAGCCGCCGGCCCATGATGGCCGGTGCCACGCCTTCAGCCCGGGCGGCGGCGGTCAGGCTGCCACGGGTGGAGACGGAGACAAAGGATTCGAGTTGCTTGAGCTTGTCCATGCGCGACGATTATCTGCATGCGAAGCCGCACAGGAAAGGGTGTTTTGCAGCCTTCAGAACGTTTTCCGCGGGAGAACGGCCTCTGCTTGAAACCCTCGCACTGGATGCAGTAGCCACATGGGGCGTAAGCTGCCATGCGGTGCACAACTGGCAAGCCTCGCGGACCTCTGCGTCCGGGGGCGGCGCCGGGTAAAGCTGCGCTTCACGCGCTCAGACCATGTGTCCGACGTCCGACGCCCCGGTCGGGTAAGCGAACACGGTCGACTTGATGTCGGTCGCGGTGAGTCCGTGGCGCATTGCCATCGCGAACAGGTTAATGACTTCGTCGGCATGAGGGCCCACGATGTGAGCGCCCAGCAGCAGGTCGCTTCCCTCTTCAACGAGCGTCTTGTAGCCGTAGGTGGGCTCCGCTGCCTGGCGGGCAGTGAACCAGGAGCTCACGTTCTCAGTCTTCACGCGAAAACGCAGCCCCCGCTGGCGTGCCTCCTCCTCGGACAGACCGACAGCTGCAATCGGCGGCGAGGTGAAGGCAACCGTCGGAACGGCACGATAGTCCGGGCGCGACGTGTTGCCTTGCAGAATGTTCGTGGCAACGGCCCGAGCGTCGCGAGTCGAGACTGGCGTCAGCGGCGGCCCCATCTGTGCGGCATCGCCGGCCGCATAAACTGCGGGATTCGAGACGCTCTGGAGGTACTCATTGAGCTTCAAGCGGCCGTCTTCGAGGTCGACCCCGCCGGCAGCCAAGTCCAATGGCGCCAAGTTAGGCGCTCGGCCTCCAGCATGCACGACCAGGTCCGCCTCGAACGTCAGCTCCTGACCACCGCGCCGTGCGAACACGATGTAGGCTGTACCGCTCTTTTCCACCTTGGTCACCTGCGTTTTCAGCTGCACGTCGATGCCCAGCGAGCTTAACTTCTGCATCAGCAAGCCTACGAGGTCAGCGTCAAAGCCTTTGAGCATCCTGTCGCCTTGCTGCAGAACGGTCACATGGGCTCCGGCAAGAGCAGCGATATTCGAGAACTCAGCGGCGATGTAGCCACCGCCCACGAGCACGATGCGCGCCGGCAGCGCTTCCAGGTTCAGGAACTCCTCGTTCGTGGCCAGGAGCTCTTCGCCTGGCACGTTCAGCTGCACCGGTTCGGCGCCGGATGCAAGGAGAACGTGGCGGGCATTGACGGCCACCCCACCGATGTCCAATGCATTCGGGCCGGTAAATCTGGCGCGCGCATGGAAGGTGTCGATGCCCTTCTCCGCATAGGTGCGCTCTTGGCGCTGCGGAACGGGGTCCGTGAAACCGCGCTTGAACGCCATGAGCTCCGTCCAGTTGATGCGCACGTCACCGGCGACACCGTGCCCACGCATGCGCCGCAGGTGGTCCACCGTAGATGTGCCGGCTATGAGCATCTTCTTCGGGTCACACCCGCGCAGCGCGCAGGTGCCGCCGAACGGCCGGAAGTCGGTGACTGCGACGGTCTTGCCGGCAGCGCGCACGCGGGTGGCAGCCGTCATGGCGGCCGTCCCGGCGCCAATGACCACCAAGTCGTAGTCTTCGGGCATGCGGTCTCCTAGTTCGAGCGGTCGAGGCCGCCGGTGAAGGTCGCCAGCGGTGTCAGCGCGAGCAGCAGCTCTGGCCGCTCGCCTGAATGGGCGGACATTTCGCAGTCCCGTACGAGCAGAACACGCAGCAGTCTCCTGCTTTTGGACGAAGCAGGGCCTTGCAGCTCTCACACTCGTAGAACCACTGGCACGCATCGGTCGGCATGGTTTCCTCTTTGACGTGCCCGCACTCGGGGCACGTGAGGATCGATTGCAGGTGGACTTCGTTCGTCACTGGACCTGCCTCACTGAGGACGGGTAACCAGCGCCGGCTGTGGCCTTCGTCAGGGCTTCCGGGGAGGTCTTGCCCGGGTCGAATGCCACGACGGCGAGCTTGGTCTTGTAATCAACCTTGGCCGTCGACACCCCAGGCACCTTCTCGAGCGCTGCGCGAACGGTGAGGGGGCAGGCCGCGCAGTCCATGTTGGTCACGGCCAGAGTCGCAGTACTTGCCCCGCCAGCAAATGCGGCGCCGGCGGCCATGAAGGCCGCGAGCAAAACAGTGAGTGTCTTGTTCACAGGAGGTCCCTTCAATCGTTCAGTAGAAGACGGGGGCATAGAGAGGAAAGCTCATGAGCGCGGCGGCAGCGAGCCCGAGTACCCAGAACAGAACGCGTTGGTGCTGGCGCACGGCTGGCACCGCGCAGGCATCGCCTGGCGGGCATTCTTCCTGGCGACGATACAGCCGCCGAAAGGCGATTCCGAAGGCGAGAAGCGCGGCGCCGATGAAGATCGGTTGCCAAGGCTCCAAAGCCACCAGACGCGAACCCCAGGCACCACTGACACCAAGCAGAACCAGCACCAGCGGCCCCGCACAACACGCCGAGGCGCCGATGGCAGCAGCAATCCCCGCCAGCAGGGTGCTTGAAACGCTCCAAGGTCGAGTCACGCAGAAAGCTCCTTTTTTTACTTTGTCTGGAGTAGTCTAGGGACGTACCCGAGTACGGAGTCAAGCCCGCAATGGAACAAATGACAATCGGTCAATTGGCCGCCTTAGCCTGCGTGAACGTTGAGACAGTCCGGTATTACCAGCGACGTGGCCTGCTTTCGGCACCAGACCGGCCCGCCGGCAGCATCCGTCGTTACGCTCCGGCAGCGCTGACGCGACTGCGCTTCATCAAGCGTGCCCAATCCCTTGGCTTCTCGCTTGACGATGTCCACGCACTTCTGTCACTCGACGACGGTCAGACGTGCTCCTCTGCACGTCGGATTGCTGAGCACAAGCTGGAAGAGGTGCGCGACCGCGTCGCCTGCCTGCAGGTGCTGGAGGGCGCGTTGGAACAATTGGTCAAGCAGTGCGCCCGGACGAGCAGTCGCGTAAGCTGCCCGCTCATCGAAACGCTCGCGTCTGGCTCGGATACCGGCATCACAGCGACGGCGACTGGCCGCAGGTGAAGTGCGCGCTCGACGTCCAGCTGGACTACCAGTTCCGCCGCCGCCGCCGAGTTTTGCGGGGGTTTCGTGTGCATCCACGAAACCCCTGCAAATTTCTCACCGCGAGCCTTCGCCCTACAGCACCGAGTGCCCTCAAAGCTTTGTCTGGCTCGGGTTCCCGGGTCTTTTGGGTCTTGAGCTGCATAACACCCCCCCAAAAAAAACAGCCACCTCGCGGTGGCTGTATCAAGTGCTTGGAAGGACGTCGTTGGGAGACCTGAAGGCGGCTGGACCGGATGTCGGCCGACCGCTTTACAACGCCGTCATCTTCGATTTTTTTCACGGTCTTGGTGAGCCTTGCCAGACACTTTTACACCGCATACATCTGCTCACAGGGGATGGTGAGCACGAACATCGCGCCGCCGCCCGGCTTGCCTTCACAGCTCACGCTGCCGTTGTGGCGGGTGGCGATCGACCGGACCAGCGCCAGCCCCAGGCCGACGCCACCGTCTCGCTCGCTCACCCCATGGAGCCGATAGAACGGCTCGAAAATCCGCTCGCGTTCTTCCGACGGCACGCCCGGTCCCTGGTCGCTCACCTTGACCACCGCGTGGGTCTGTTCGTGCGTCACCTCGACCGTCACTGCCCCGCTGCTGTAGCGGCGCGCGTTCTCCAGCAGGTTGCGCAAGGCGCGGCGCAACAGGCGCGGCACGCCGTCCACCGTGATCGCGTGGCCATGGCCGACTTCGACCAGCTCGGCGCCGGCGCGGGCGCACTCTTCGGCGGCCAGGCCGGTCAGGTCGACCTGCTCGACCTTGCCCATGTCGCTTTCGCGGGCGTCGAGCCGGCTGGCCAGCAGGATCTCGTCGATCAGCTGGTCGAGCTCGCCGATGTTGCGCGAGATCTCCTGCCGGGACGCCGACGCCGACTGGTCGCCCATCAGCTCCAGGCCCATGCGGATCCGCGCCAGCGGCGAGCGCAGCTCGTGGGAGGCGTTGGCCAGCAGCGACTTGTGGGTCTTGACCAGCGTCTCGACCCGTTCTGCCGCGAGGTTGAAGCGCTTGGCCAGGAAGGCGACTTCGTCGGTGCCAGCTTCTTCCACCCGCGCGCCGAGGTCGCCTTCGCCCCAGCGTTCGACGCCGCGCTGCAGGTCTTCAAGCCGCTGCGTCAGACGCCGGATGATCGGATAGATCCCGATCGCCACCGCCAGCGCGACGATGCTCAGCATCCAGAGCAGCCCCTCCTGGCCGCGCAGCCAGGGGCGCGGCGGCGGAGGTTCGCCAAGACTGCGCGGCCGCGGGGGGATCTGGACCACCAGCGTTGCGCCATCGTTCATCACCACCTGGAATTCGACGCCCTGGCCCGGCACCCGGACCGGCCGCTGCCGGGTCTGCCCGAGCACGTCGCCGGCCTGGTTGCGGATCACGATCTCACGCGCAGGCGCCTGCTCCGCATTGACCCGCCAGAGCCAGCCGAACGCCAGCGTCAGCGTGCCGACCGCGATCACCACGGCCAGCCAGATGCGAAGGTAGATCGGAAACCGCATCGCGGGTGGCCTGGTGAGCGCGGCCGTCAGTCCTGCTGCCGGGCGAACACGTAGCCCACGCCGCGCACCGTGAGGATGCGTTTCGGATTCTTGGCATCGACCTCGATCGCAGCGCGGATCCGTCCCATGTGGACGTCGATCGAGCGATCGAACGCCTCCAGCTCGCGGCCGCGCACGGCCTCCATGATCTGGTCGCGCGTCAGCACCCGGCCAGCGCGTTCTGCCAGCGCGATCAGCAGGTCGAACTGGTAGGAGGTGAGTTCGCAGGGCTGGCCGGCGACCGTGACCGAGCGCGCATCGCGATCGATTTCCAGCGAGCCGAAACACATCAGCTTGACGGCCGGCGCCGCGCCTTCGCTGCGGCGGCGCAGGATGGCGCGAATGCGCGCCAGCAGCTCGCGCGGCTCGAACGGCTTGGGCACGTAGTCGTCGGCGCCGATCTCCAGGCCGACGATGCGGTCCATCGGGTCGCCCTTGGCGGTGAGCATCAGCACCGGCACCTTGCCGACATCGCCGGGCAGCGACCGGACCCGCCGGCAAACCTCCAGGCCGTCCATGTCGGGCAGCATCAGGTCGAGGATCAGCAGGTCGACCGGCGCACCGCCGGGCGGCTCCTGCAACAGTGCCAGGCCGGCCTTGGCGTCGATCGCATGGGTCACGCCAAAACCGGAGCGCTCCAGGTACTCGCCCACCATCTGCGCGAGGCGGGCGTCGTCTTCGATCATCAAAAGTTGCTGCATACGGGATGGTACGGGGCCACGAGAGGCGCGGGGGGGCACGGGAGGCGGCAGGCGGCCAGCGGCAGGCGGGCCGCACAGTGGCAAAGCAGCCATCTTGGGCGGGTGTCGCCAAACCTGCTTGTCGCGGCGGTAAAGTTAGGTAAATGGACTGCCCGCCTGCATCCGAGCCGACCCTTTTCTGGGCCGTGCCGGCGCATCACGCCGCCTTGCGGCCCGAGGCCGTGGCGCTGCGATTCGAAGGGCAAGCGTCGACCTATGCGCAGCTGGCCCGGCAGAGCGAGCAGTGCGCCGCCACGCTCTGGCATGTCTGGGGCGTGCGGCCCGGCGGCTGCGTGGCCTGGCTGGGGCTGAACCATCCGGCCCAACTGGTGCTGCTGTTCGCGCTGGCGCGCATCGGTGCGGCGCTGCTGCCGCTCAACTTCCGGCTGGCGCCGATGGAGTGGTCCACGCAGCTGAACGACTGCAACGCGTCGCACCTGGTTCACGACGCGGCCTGGACCGAGCCGGCGACCGGGCTCGGGCGGCTGTGCGGTGTTGCAGTGCGGCGGGCAGCGCACCTGGACGCGGCTTGCGCCACGGCACTGCCCGATGCCGGGGGCGAGGACCAGCCGGCGCTTCTGGTCTACACCTCCGGCACCACCGGCCGGCCCCGCGCGGCAGTGCATACGCGATCGCAGTTGCTGGCCAACATGCGGATCGCGGCCCAGGCGCAACAGATGACGCCAGAAGATCGGGTGCTCACCGTCTTGCCGTTGTTTCATGTGGGTGGCCTGTGCCTGCAGACCCTGCCTGCCCTGTATGCCGGGGCCAGCGTCACGCTGCATCCCCGCTTCAACGCCGGCGCCACACTGGTGGCGCTGGAGCGCGACCAACCCACCTTGACGCTGCAAGTGCCGGCGACCATGCAGGCCCTGGTCGGGCACCCGGCATGGCCGCACGCCAATCTGGCCAGCCTGCGCGCGGTGTGGGCCGGTTCCAGCGTGCTGCCGGTCGCGCTGGTGCGCGCCTTTCTCGACCGTGGCGTGCCGCTGTGCAACGTCTACGGCGCGACCGAGACCGGACCGTTCTCGATCGCCTTGCCGCCCGGCTCTGCCGCGACCCATGCCGGCAGTTGCGGCTGGCCGGCGCCGGAAGTCGACATCAGGCTGCTGGACGGAGAACTGCTGGTGCGGGGCCCGAATGTCGTGCGCCACTACGTCGGCGGCGATGCGGCCTGCGACTCCGGGGGCTGGTTCCACACCGGCGACCTCGCGACGCAGGCGGTCGATGGCAGCTACACCGTCATCGGGCGTGCCAGGGACCTGATCATCTCGGGCGGCGAGAACATCCATCCGCTCGAGATCGAAAGCGCCATCGGCGAGCATCCCGCGGGCGCGGAGTGCGCGGCCTTCGGACTGCCGCATCCGCAATGGGGCGAGGCGGTGGCGGTGGCGATCGTGCTGCGGCCGGGCGCCGAGTTGGCGCCAGATGCGCTGCGTCGGCACCTCGATGGCAGGCTGGCACGCTTCAAGCTGCCGCGCAGCGTGTTCTTTGTCGACAGCCTGCCAAAAACCGCGCTGGGCAAACTACGGCGCAGTGCCCTGGGCGCCCGCTTCAGCGACTGCGGCTGACGCCGCCGGTTCCCCGGGCTTTTGCAGGCGCGACGCCAGCCAGACCAGCAGCAGCACAGGCGCACCCAGCAGCGCAGTGG
>JAJAZH010000315.1 GCA_026785815.1 Ramlibacter sp.
GCGCAGGACTTCTACGCCACCGCACAGGCGTCGATCGATCGACAACCCAACATCACGTTGCGGCAGGGCCTGTCGGTCGTTGGCGAACCGAGTCGAAACGACGGTGTGTGGAACATCCGCACAAGCGCCGGGGACGTGACGGCCGGTTCGATTGTCGACACGCGGCCGCCGCAGCTGCCTCGCCGTGACGGTGCCACGCTGTGGCAATCGTTCTACGGCCAGGAGATCGAATGCAGCGCGGCTGTCTTCGACGCGTTGTCTTTGGACTTGATGAACTTCCTCGCTCCGAATGCGCGCGACGTTCCGTTCGTCTACGTCTTGCCGGTGACGGCCACGCGCGCGCTCATCGAGGTCACGGTGTTCGGCGCGATGCCGCTGGCGCCTCGGGAGCTCGGCGCCCGGCTCGAAGCTGCGGTTGCGCAGCGCGTCGGCAACGCAGCCTTCACGACGCTGCGCAGCGAGCACGGCATCCTGCCGATGGGCCTGACCGAATCCCCCAGGTCGGCGCACAAGAGCTGCGTCAAGGTCGGTGTGATGGCCGGTGGCGCCCGGCCGAGCACGGGTTACGCTTTTCAGCGCATTCAACGCTGGGCTGGCGAATGTGCCCAAGCGCTGGTGAGCTACGGCCTACCGGTCGGGCATCGTCCCGACCCGTTTCCGCTGCGCATGATGGACAGATCTTTCTCGACGTTTTGCGTGGCAACCCGAGTCGCGGCGGAGCGATCTTCTTCTCGCTGTTCAGCCGCGCCAACCCAGCCCGGGTCATTCGTTTCCTCGGCGGCACCGCGGGCGTCGTCGACAGTCTCGCCGTGATGGCCGCGATGCCTGTTTTGCCGTTCGTCAGAGCTGCGCTGGCCATGACGCGGCGCCGTGGCCGCATCGGTGAAGTGGAGAGCGTAGCGTGAGCCCGCCGGGCTGCCCAAAGGGCGAACACCGGAGGGCGCGGCCCGGAGGCACAGGCATGAGCCTCAGGTTTCAAGGCCTGGCGTTCAGTGCGTTGGCTTGGTCGTCGCTCTTCGTGAGTCTGTGGCTCCCGCGTCTTGACCCGCAGCTCCAGCTCGCAGTGCTGGCGCCGCTCATCTTGTTGCTAGGCGTTCCGCACGGCGCGTTGGACACTGTCTTCGTGCGGCAACTCACGGGAATTCAATCGGCCGTGGGCTGGAGCCTTTTCATGCTCGCCTATCTGGCAGCTGCTGCATCCGTCGTGGTCCTGTGGTGGTTCAGCCCGGGCTTCTTCCTGGCGACATTCCTGCTGATCTCGGTGATTCATTTTTCGGGCGATCCCGAAGGCCAGACGCCGGCGCCGTTTCGCGCGCTGTACGGCGGCGCCGTTATCTTCAGCCCCCTCACATTGCACGCAGCGGAGGTCTCCCAGCTCTTCTCAGCTCTGGCCGGAGAGTCAGCCGCGCAAACCACCGTGGCCGCCTTGCAGTGGGCCGCCTGGCCCTGGGTTGCAGCCATCGGCGTCGCAGCGATTGCCGGTGCGAAGCAGGACCTGGCGCGCAGCATCGAACTGGTGTCGCTCACCGCACTGCTGACCTTCGCGCCCCCTCTCATCGGATTCACGATCTTTTTCTGCTGCATGCACAGCGCCCGGCACGTGCTGAGAACTCGTGACTATTCCAGCGCCGGAACACTTCGCCACCTGTTGGGTATTGCGGGTTGGCCGATGCTCGCCACAGTGGCCGGCGTCGCCATCGCCTGGTGGCTGTCTGACGGGAAGCCACTCGAAATGCGCGTCGCGCAACTTCTGTTCGTCGGCTTGGCTGCGCTCACCGTGCCGCACATGATCGTGGTGGAACGGGTCCGTTTCACGGGCTGGGTGATGGGCCGCAGGACGTCGAGATGAACGAGGCTGCATGCATCAAAAGAACCACCCATCAAGAATGATCGGCACTCGTTAGATTGCAGCCGTTCGGGGTGACGCCTCGCATGGCAGCAACGGGTAGTTGATGGCGCTGGGAGCGACCAGGCCCGTTCAGCCGGGGCCGCGCGCGGTCAGGGGGTGGTCTTCTTTTCGCCGTGCTTGTGGGGACCGGTCGGCGACTGGGCCGAGCGCTGTTCGGCCTTCCTGGCGGCGGCGCTCCACCCTCATTCACCAACCGCGGCGTCGCCGCGCTGCTCGCGCCAGTGCAACGCGGTAAGACCAGGCATCGAGCGCGGCGATCAGACGCCTGGGGAGCAGCCGCAGCAGCAGCGACAGCAACCGGGGGTGCGCCAGTCGCACCGGACGCTCCTTAGCCGTGACGGCGGCCGTCGCCGGTCGCGTCGGCGCTCATGGCGCGGCTGATGTCGGCCATGATGCGGGCGTCGGTCAACGCCAGTTGCCACAGCATGTCGTCCTGCCTGGCCGCGTGGCGAGCCGCCGCGCCGCGCCGCAACTGGTCGCGGATGGCATGCACGGCGGTCCGCGCCGGGCGGGCTGCAAGCGCCAGGCCCGCGAAGGCAACCGTCCACAAGATGATCCACGCCATCAGCAGATGGCCTTCGGTCCAGGTTTCGATCACTTGGTTCGCGACCACCAGCATGGCGGACACGATCGCCGTCAGCAGCATGGCGGCAGCGCCGCGGGCGCTGAGAATGTTCCTGGCAGCGTATTGGATCGCCTCCACTGCGCGTCCGGCCCGGGCAACGCCCGGATGTTCGGTCGGTTGGTCAACGTGGACGAAGCTGGTCATGGTGGTTCCTTCAAGCGCGAAGCAACAACTGCCCCGCGTGAGCCAATACTAAGGGTTTGCACTGATATCTTGAAAATCATGGTTATTGATGACTATCATTCAGGGTAATGATGAAAGCGCCGGGTTTTCGCAACCTCGACCTGAACCTTTTGCGGGTTTTCGACGAGGTCATGACCGAGCGCAATCTCACGCGAGCGGCCCGCAACCTGTCGATGACCCAGCCGGCGGTCAGCAATGCGTTGAGCCGCCTGCGCGATACGGTGGGCGACCAGCTGGTGACTCGCAGCGGCTACGGCATCGAGCCGACGCCGCGCGCGTTATCACTCTGGCCGGCCGTCGCGGATGCGCTGCGGCAACTGGAAGCCACGTTCGGGCCCGGTGACTTCACCGCCGCCCAAGCCCGCCAGACCTTCGTACTGGCGATGGCCGATGCCACCGCCGCATCGCTGATGCCGGGGCTGGTGAAAATCATCGAGCGCGACTCGCCCGGCGTGTCGATGCGGGTGCTGCCCTTGCTGACCCGGGACCCGCGCAAGCTGCTGGACGAAGGGCAGATCGACCTTGCGGTCGGCTTCTTCCCCTCCGTGCTGGCCGACCTCGCGGCCCAGGCGCAATCCAGCGGCATGGCGCCGTTCGCCCACCAGCGCCTGTACGACGGCGAGTATGTCTGCGTCATGCGCGCCGGCCATCCCCTGGGCCGCGGAACGTTGACGCTGCAGCGCTATTGCGAGGCGCGGCATCTGCTGGTGAGCTTTTCGGGCCGGCCGTTCGGCCTGGTCGACGAGGCGCTGGCCTCGCGCGGCCGCGAGCGCCGGGTGGTGCTGACGGTGAACCAGTTCTTCACCGCCGGCCGGGTGGTCTCGGCGTCGGACCTGCTCACCGTGCTGCCGCGACACTTCGTCAAGGTGACGGGCATGGCCAGCGACCTGAAGCTGCGCGAACTGCCGTTCGAGGTGCCGCCGGTCCATGTCGATGCGCTCTGGCACCACCGGCAGGCGCAGCGCGCCGACCACGCCTGGCTGCGGCTGGCGGTGGCGGCAGCGGCCAACGAAGCGTTCGGGCCGCCCGGGGAGTAGAACAACCGACTGGGGCGTGCATTGCACTTGCGGGGTGATATGCGGCGCGATATGCGGTGTGATATGCGGCGTTACTTGCGGCGTTACTTGCGGCGCCTCCCGGGTCATGGCGCCCACACGCGCAGGGCGCAACGTGACGCAGCGCGCCGGAAGTCGTTGTCGGTGCTCAGGAGCGTTCTGCTGCGGGCGCGTGCCAAGCGCGCCCGCAGCGGCCGAGCGCGCGCCGTGGAAAAATAGCCGGGTGAAGATCCAGCTGCTGTCCGACCTGCACCTCGAGGTCCATCCCCGATTCGAGATCCAGCCCGCCCCGCAGGCCGAC